>JAEWMT010000131.1 GCA_023393095.1 Bacillota bacterium | reverse complement strand
GCCTATAATATAGTAGTTTTAAACACCAGTGATGAAGAAGAGCCTAATGATGATATACTCTTGGAACTCGAGGAAGATGTAGAAGATGCTCAATCTGAAATTGAAGCCCTGACACATTCGTCTAATTCCATGTCTGATGATCCGGTTCATTTGTATCTAAAGGAAATCGGCAATTATCCTTTACTTACAATGGCAGACGAGATCGAGCTAGCCAAGAAAATCATGGAAGGGGACGAAGCTGCAAGGCAGACATTGGCAGAATCCAACCTCCGGCTTGTAGTAAGTATTGCTAAACGTTATGTAGGAAGAGGTTTATCTTTTTTGGATTTAATCCAGGAAGGAAATCTTGGTTTAATAAAAGCCGTGGAGAAATTTGATCATACCAAAGGCTATAAATTCAGCACTTATGCTACCTGGTGGATTCGACAAGCGATTACCAGATCCATTGCAGACCAGTCACGTACCATCCGAATTCCGGTACATATGTCTGAAGTGATTAATAAAACATACCGTACGACGAGGAATCTACTGCAGGAATTAGGGAGGGAGCCTACCGAGCAGGAGCTTGCTGATGCAATGAATATACCGATTGAAAAGGTTAGAGAGATTCTAAAGGTTTCTGCCGATCCTATTTCTTTAGATACACCAATTGGAGAAGAAGATGATAGTCATCTTGGAGACTTTATACGAGATGATACTATTATGGGTCCGGAGGATGCTGCTTCCTATTCCATTCTTAGAGATCAGATAACTAGGTTGCTTGATACTTTAACAGATCGGGAGCAAAAAGTACTCGTTCTGCGTTTTGGCTTAAAGGATGGACGCAGCAGAACTTTAGAGGAAGTCGGTAAGGAATTTAATGTAACTCGTGAGCGCATCCGCCAGATCGAAGCAAAAGCGTTGAGAAAATTAAGACATCCCAGCCGTGCAAAGATGCTGAAAGGTTTTGAGTTGATCTAATGGAGTAAAATATGAAAAGAATCTTACTAATGTTCCTCCGTAGTTTTTTTAGTTTACCCTATTATCTATATTCTGTCATGAAATTAAGTCATGCAGAAAAATATGACAAAGAGACCCGTTATGCCTTTCTTCACAGAATAGCTCCGCTGGTTAACCGTCGCGGACGGGTAAAGGTTGTCTGTCATGGTCTAGACAATCTTCCTAAGGAAACTGGCTACATCATATTCCCGAATCATCAAGGAATGTTTGATGCCCTTGCATTTTTGGAGACCCATGAACGACCCTTTGTGACCGTTATGAAGAAGGAAGTTAAGGATATCATTTTACTACGCCGTATCATCATGATGTTACAGGCTGAAATCATTGACCGTGAAGATATTCGGCAATCCATGCAGGTTATCATGAATATGACCCGCCGTGTAAAAGATGGAGAAAACTTCGTTATCTTTGCTGAAGGAACCAGGTCAAGAAATGGTAACAATCTATTGGAGTTTAAGGGTGGCAGCTTTAAAAGTGCAATGAATGCCAGATGTCCAATTGTACCGGTGGCACTGATCGATTCCTTTAAGGCTTTTGATACACATTCCATTAAAAAGGTAACCGTACAGATACACTATCTAAAGCCTTTCTATTACGAAGACTATAAAGGAATGAAATCCACCGAAATTGCCGAACTGGTTGCAGATAGAATCCAACAAACTATACGGGAATTTGAAGAAAAGTAATTCTAAGTGTGAAGTTTATGCAGATAATTATGGGATTTATTACCAGTAGACTTTTTAGACTTATTATTGATTAAAGCAGACTACAGCTGTATGCTGTTGCTTTTTTATTACGTTTCAAGAAATACTATTTCCTTCCTTTTATATTTACGCCTTTTATATTTAAATAACATATATTGTTATTCGTTTGCATATATTGTTTATCATTCTCATTAACTGGTTTTATATTAACTTAATTTGTCTATTTATGTAATGTTTTTCCTCTAATGGGCTAAAATAGTTGATTTCCCAGTAATTATAAGCTATAATAGCGTGTGCAATAAATGTCAAACTTTTTCGGAAGGTAAATAATGAATAGGTATAAAAAATTAGCCTTACTATCGATGATAATATTCATTGCAGTATTTAGTCTGACAGCAGTTTTTGGTACACAACTACCCCTTAGAAAAAGCAAAGATAAATCGAACCGGGCTGATCAGGCGATGAAAACAATATCCGTTACCCCAGTTTTAGAGGCTGAGTTAACAGAAGCACCGGAAGAGCAAGTGATACACTCTTTCTCATATGATGTTGATATCAGTACAAACACCGATCAAAGTACCAATTATTCAGCAGATATTACCCAGGTTCCGGGAACCGATGTTACACCTACCCCTGAACTAGAAGAAAAATCTAAATATGCAAACATCGGTATCTCTGTCGCAAAAGACTTTGTTAATATCAGAGCAAAAGCATCCACCAACAGTACAATTGTTGGTAAGCTTTATAAGAATTCTGCCTGTGAGATAAAGAAAAAGAAGGGTAGCTGGTATTATATCGAATCCGGAACAGTAAAAGGTTATGTAAAATCTGACTTCATAAAAACAGGCCTATCGGATCAAACATTGATTGAAAAATACGGGACCTTAAGCATCTCTGTAGATTGTGACGGCCTTAATGTCCGCATGAAGCCTACTACTGATTCAAAGAAAGTATCCGTCGTTTATAAAGATGAGGTATATCCGGTTATGAAACAATCCGGAAAATGGTTGAAGGTTAAAATCCCAGACGATCATGTAAGCGGTTATGTAAAAAAAGAATTTACCGATCTAATTGTAGAATTTAAAGAAGCTATCTCCAGTGAAGAAGAAAAAAAGCTGGAACAACTGAAGAAGGAAACGAAGGAAAAAAAGGAACAACCAGTTCGACAACAGAAAGCCAGAGTAAAAAAGCAAAGCAGTGTAAGCTATAATTATAGCGAGCTACAACTTCTTACCTGTCTGATTCAGGCTGAGGCCGGACACCAAAGCTATGAGACTAAATTGGCGGTGGCAAATGTCGTTTTGAACAGGATGAGATCCTCCTGCTATCCGCATTCCATGAAAGCAGTTATCTACCAGCCCAGCCAGTTTACAGTTGCTGCCAGTGGTTCTTTACAAAAGCAGCTGAATTGTTATAAAAATTTTAGTTCAAGTGCACAGCTCTTATCCAAAAAAGCTGCGAAGGATGCCCTCGCCGGCTCAAACAACATAGGTTCACGTATGCATTTTAATTCCTATGGAACCGCTGTTCGATGCGGAAAGGATCATAATTCGGGTGCCATGAAATTAGGCGGACTATTATTCTGGTAAATAAATAACAACTATTCTATCATTGAACAAGCCTTGAAGCTTATTATTGTAAATATACATAATAAGTCTTCAAGGCTTCTTTTATTTTAATACATAAAGAAAGTGTTGGGGATGTGTATTTAACTTCCCCAAGATTTCCTTCAGATATGCTACATTATACTCTTTTTGAAATAATTAATTGCCACACTCAATACTGATCTGATTAAACTTATCAAGAATATCTTCGATTACTAAGCTCGTTTTTTCTTCCCCGGCCTTATCAATGATAACTTCACCCTGATGCATCATGATCAGACGGTTACCATATTCGACTGCATATCTCAAATTATGAGTGACCATGATCGTGGTAAGACCTTTTTCCTTAACCACCTGATCCGTCAGCTGCATAATCAGTTCCGCTGTTTTAGGATCAAGTGCTGCCGTATGCTCATCGAGAATCAGGAATTCAATCGGAGTCATGGTTGCCATTAATAATGCCATTGCTTGTCTTTGTCCACCAGAAAGTGAACCGACCGGAACATTCAGTTTATCTTCTAGTCCCAGATTTAAGGCACGAAGACTTTCTCTGTAAAACTCAACTCTCTTTTTATCCGTTCCCCTACCGAGATTAAAGCTTTTGCCCTTATTATCCGCTAGGGACATGTTCTCCAGAATGGTCATGCTTGGACAGGTACCCATTGCGGGGTTCTGATATACACGTCCAATACGTCTCTGTCTTTTAAATTCGGGCATACTGGTGATATCTTCACCGCTGATATTGATATTTCCGCTGTCAATTGGAATACTGCCACAGATAATATTCAGCATGGAAGTCTTACCGGAACCGTTGCTTCCTACTACAGAGATGAATTCCCCCTCTTTAACGGTAAGGCAGAAATCATGAAACAGGCACATCTCATTGACGGTTCCCGGATTATAATATTTATTGATATTATATAGCTCAATCATGAGATTTTGCCCTCCTTTTCCGGTCATTGCTGACTACTAATATAACGAGGAATAAAATAGCCGTAATCAGCTTCATATCCTGTGCCTTCATACCCGCGCCTATAGCCAAGGCTACACATGCTTTATATATAATAGATCCTGCAATAACAGCCGTAGTTCCTTTGACAAAGGATAACCTTTTAAAAATATTTGTACCAATAATAACACTTGCAAGACCAATTACAATTGTTCCGGTACCAACAGAAATCTCAAAAAAGCCGCTTTTCTGAGCATAGATGCTTCCAGCCAACGCTACAAAGGCATTTGCAATTGCAAGCCCTACGATCTTCACCATACCTTTATCCTTTGCAAGTGAAGTTACTAGGGTATCGTTATCGCCAACTGCTCTTAGAAGATATCCTGATTTCGTCTTCATATATCCATCCAATAACAGCTTCATTATAATTACGATAATTAGTAATATGATTGCTGTTGTTAATGGCTTTACGGCACCCGGTATCACGGAATCAAGAAATCCATTTTTAAAAATGGAGCTTTTTGAGAAGATCGGAACATTTGCCCGATTGGAGGCAATACGAAGATTAAGAGAATAAAGTGCCGTCATCATAATGATTCCTGATAACAAATCTCTGACCTTAAGCTTTACATGGATGAAACCGGTAATTGCACCTGCTAGCGCTCCAATTAAGAATGAAATAGGAAGCGTCAGGAGTGGATTCACACCTGCAACGATAAGCACTGCCGTAATTGCTGCTCCAAGTGGAAAGGTTCCGTCCACGGAAAGATCGGGAAAATCAAGTATCTTATAGGTTATGTAGACACCCATTGCCATGATGGCATAGACCAGACCTTCCTCCAGCACTCCTAAAGATATAGAAAAAAGCGTTGATAACACTGTTGCACCTCCCAAAATCGTTAAAATGAAATGTTACAGTTTAGCCTTACGGCTAAACTGTAACCAAGAATTTACTTATATTAATAATATTTTATTTCTCAGTAATGTCGCTGAACATTTCCTTCGCACTGCTTACTAAATCATCTGGCAGAGTAAGGCCTAAATTGGAAGCAACTTTGGTATTTCCATAGAAGGAATACTGGCTGATTGTCTCAAATTTAATCTCGCTGGCTTTCTTCTTACCGCTTAATACTTGTGCCGCCATTGCTCCGGTCTGTTTACCAAGCTCGAAATAGTCAATACCCATTGCTGCAAGACATCCGATCTTAACCTGCTCTACTTCGCTGCCGAATACCGGAATGTTCTTTGCTCCAGCCTTTTCTAGAATAACCGGCAGTGAGCTGACTACCGTGTTATCCGTCAGGTTGGTGATACAATCCACTTTACCAACCAGATTATCTGCTGCAAGTGGAATGTCTGCTGTTGCTGCAATACCACTTTCAACAATTTCAAAGCCATAATCAGGTGCTAACTTTTTATATTCTTCAATTGCAGATATCGAATTTACTTCACTTGTTGTATACATAATACCGATTTTCTTAGCGTCTGGAAGAATGGAGCGAATCATCTCCAGCTGTTCCTTCACTGCAAGCTTATCGCTGGTACCAGTGACTTCGCCATTCGGTGTTCCATCCTTTTTTGCAAGTTCAGCTGCAATCGGATCAGTTACTGCTGTAAAAATTACAGGAATCTTATTATCCTTCGCTGCTGCAAAAGCACTTTGCGCCATCGGAGTTGCAATACCACAGATTAAATCAACCTTTTTTGCTGCGAAATCTTTTGCAATCTGACCTGCTATACCTCCATCCGCCTGTGCATTTTCAAAAAGAACCTTTAAATTATCTCCCTCTTTGTAGCCTGCTTCCTCGAGTCCTGCAAGAAAACCATTTTTGCAGTTATCAAGAGATGCATGGACTGCGAACTGACCGATACCAATGGTAACCTTATCCTTACTACCTGTACCTTTCGCTGCATCAGAACCTGCAACTGTTTCCTTATCCTTGACTCCGCAGCCAACTAGGCTCATCGCCAGCGCTAATACTAAAATAACCGATAACACCTTTTTCATAATAAATTCCTCCCATCTTAAATGAAACAGTTCATAGTTAAATCGTTCATCCCGTTCTTTTTCACCATTGTTGAATGATTTTGTGGCATTTGTACTTTTAAGCATAAAAAAGTCCCAAGTATTAATATACTTGAGACGAATAGAATCCGCGGTGCCACTCAAATTGATCAATGAATCATCTTCATTGTCCACTCTTTCATATACAATAATATATGCCATTCATATAACGGTAATGGTTTCCGTCAACGCCTACTATGATTTCGGGTTGCCCTCAAAAGCCCATTCAGCTAAAAACTCCATATCGCTTTCCACCAACAGCGACTCTCTGTAATGTCGTACTAAAGCTTACTCTTCTTTCTCAACGGTTTTGTTTATTGATGAATTTATCATAATACCAAGATTTTGGTTTGTCAATAGGGTATTTTGAATTCAGCTGCCGGGCTATGACACCTTGCAGCCGCAAATATGTAATTTTTTATTTTGGTTTGGGTGTTATAAGTCAGATTTATGTTATGAGATGAATCTGTGTGCATATATAGAGAGATGACTCGCCTTTCCATCAAGCGGTGACTTTCTTATTAAGCCTCAAATATGTAAAATGCTCGCAGCTGCTCACATTTTACTGAGTCTTAAACGAAAGAAAAAGCAACCGCTTTCAGCCGGTCTTCGTCATCTCTCTATATATGCACACAAATTCATTGATTTACCTTATAGATGACTTATGGCACTCAACCCTATCTCAACATTATATCATATATAATAGAGATAATTATGCTATTTAATCTGCTTTAAAAGCCTTCCGTGTAACCGCTCCTACTTTTCCATCTACAGCAATCTTACTGCTTTGCTGGAATGTTCGGATTGACTTATCCGTGATTGTCCCAAACTCTCCATCAATCTCAACCTTAATACCAGCATCATTAAGCTCCCATTGTACCCATTTGACGAACTCACCTTCCATGCCCTTATAAACAGTCTCTGTTGGTTCTATATACGGATTCTGTGGTTTTGAAATGCTGATAGGTATATCATCATAATCAATATAGTCAAACAGCAGCCAGTGAGTGAATTTGGTACTTGCTATCTTAGACTTAACCGTACCATAATCAATCCCTTTGGCTTCGATACAGTATGCAACATCTACCTTTACACCTACATGACCAGATCGCCAGAGAATTGCACCAATTGGAGCCTGTCCCACAGTAGAGATAGGCTCCTTTATGATAGCTGTTTTATATAATTGGTATGACCCTAAATTCTTACCGGTATACCAGCCAATTAAGCCTGAACAGTCGGTGCATACCTTACTTACAAGGCGTCTGGCTTTTGTGATATAGATATTCGTAAAGATATCCGGATAGGCAAGGATAAGGCTGTTTAATTGTGACTGGGTAAGTTTGCCGTAGCTGCCCTTTGCACCGTAAACATATGGCGTTCCTAATTTAGCCTTGCAATGATCTGCAAGGCGTTTTCCTGTTAATTTAGCCATTCGTACCATCCTCGTTTATCTTTGCCTTGTCTTCTACTTGCTTCTTAATGTTCTTAAATAAAGGCATTAGAAAAGGTGGAATCGACACTCCGATATCCACCATGTTTTCTAGGATGCTTATGATCTCATTGGCAATCAGCCAGACAGCTACAATACAAGCGATAAAAAAACTCACCGGGATAGTAATGCCTATTGTTGAACCGGTATAAATAAGGAGCCAGTCAATCAAAGCTCCTATCGCTACCAAAAGCCACATACATACCTTTTTTGCTATCCCTCTAAATCCTTTGTAGCTATCAATTCTTTGCCCTCTGTAAGAGCTTGCCGCCAGACCGGTAGCATAATCTATTATGTTGCATATCACCAGCACTAAGACCGGAATAGCCAAGATACCAAGCCAGCCGGACAGAGCTGAGAAAAATGCTGTAAATAATGTTTTAAATTTACTCATCTTACTACCTTCTTCCTTTTTAATTTAAAAAAGGAGCCCGAAGGCTCCTATAATAAAAGCATCCTTTTGGACGCCTGTTACTCATACTGTTCATTAATTATATTGACAAGATCAGTGTACTGCGTTTCATCTATACGGCTGTTCATCAAAAAGATATCACTCATAGATAGTAATTCTTCTTTCGTTTTCTTGCCAGTTGTAATAACCTTTTTCATATTTTCGTATGTATTCATAGTTTTATTTCTTCCTCTCTTAGTTTAATCCCAGCTCTATCATGGATAACCTGTAATCAATATCGACCTCTGCCTCAACTTGGGCTTGTGATATTTCATTTAATCTCTGGACAACTACCTCAGTGGTTTTTAACTTCTTGGTATGTCGTAACATTTCACCGTTTTCCCCTATAAATCCTACAGTAACATCAAATAATTGTAAATCAATATCTTCTTCACAAGTCACAACATTATTCCCTTCAAGAGGCTCTGTACTCTTTTCACCATTTAACTTAAAAACATTATCGCCTACAATTTCATATCTGTAATAATACATATATACAACCCTCCTTATTATGCTGGAACTATTGCTACTACTCCATTTGAAACATTTGAGATACTAGTAGATATTGAGGTTAATAGTGTTAGTGTTATTGCTTTAGTTAAATTATCTAAAGATACAGCATATTCCCGGATAAATCGTCCTGTAGTACCAAGTGCTACAACTACCAATCTATCATTATTTACATTAAGTGTACTCATGCCATATATTGTTGTAGTATCAGGACAGACACCTGAATATTTTGTTTCAGTATTACTATCATATATATATATTGTAGCACCAACGTAAAAACTAAAGTAAGAGCCATTACATGATAACCCATTACTAAAATTAGAGTTTTGCACTGGGTTTGGAGCACCACTCGCTATTTTTAATGCAGATCCGTTAACAAAATCAGCTATAAAACAAGCCCAAGTAGGCATTGAGGGATTATTAGAGTTGGTATAGTTAATAAGAATATATCCTCCCTTTATAGCTACTTTTGGCGGATTGTTAAAAAGTCCTGTAGCATTTGTAATATTAACCATCTTGTAATCAAGATTTTTGTAGATACAAAAGCCAAAATAATTACCACTTTGTACACAAATGAAAACTGTAACTAAACTTGCATCTTCATTACAGCATATATTTTGAACAGAAGTACTCTGTGAATTGTATATATGTATAGCTCTCTCTGCTACAAACGTAGAGCCATTATTTTTAAAATATACTACTATATAATCATACCAGCTATTATTATTATAATAATAGTAACTAACAACCAAAGTATTACCATCTTTTGAAAGTACTCCATCACTTCTAACATAGTTAACTGGAGTACCACTACCAAGGTCATATGGGTATGTATTGGGTATCGTAAAATATTCAGATATAACCGCTCCGTTTCTGACATAAACAATTCCTCTATATGATAATATATATTTACCATCTGAGGTAATACCATCCACCCGATTAAATGAGGCTATACTTCCCTGTAATGCAATTGTGTTATCAGTATAGGAATAGTAATTTGCTATTCCAGAGCTGGTATCAGCAGTTATTATATACTTATTCTTTTCACAGATAAGCCTCCATGAGTTGCCATCCCACATATAAGAGGTTTCAATATCCAATATCCCATCAAGCTTGCTATATACAATAGGTCTATGAAGTTTATAAGTTGACACAACTTCGCCAGTCAAACTACTAACTACCCAATCAGCAGTCGGGTCTATAGTATCAGCGATACTAAAATCAACCGTATTGCCACCAACAATATCTTTATCGTGTGCAAATGACATACTGTGTAAAGCTAAATCACCTACCACAAACATAAGCGTACCGTCCGCTTCTCCGGTATTTACAGCCTCTAGTATCTTTGCTTTTGTGATCTGCTCTCCAAGTGTAGAAGATTTTACCCATATTGCACCATTCGAGACTGCGCCTGTTGGTTGGACGTCTTGAATATAGAGAGGAAAGTTATAAAGCCCCTCTACTAATATTGGTACGGCTAAGACTTTACCACTTCCGTTATGATAACCCTCCGGAATAACTTGATCTACTTCTGAGGGTGTAATACTAACAGCTCCTCTATTTGGCATTGTTCCGGGGGCTTCATCATAATCATCTGCACTAAAGATGTTAGGAGCTAGTACCTGTGATGGTGTTGCATTACCCCCACCTGCACTAGCTTTGATAAAAAAATTTGTACCATTATACCAGACCGTTACTGCTTTCCCTGCTGTAAGTGTCGGTGCTGTTGTTCCGCTTGGTTTATATAAGTATTTACCGTTTATGGTGGTGGTAGCTCCGTTATTATTGGCCGCAACAATAAAGGTTATAGTAAAACCATTAACCAAATTGACATTGGTTAATGTTATTGCGGTACCTGTACCGGACGCTGTTTGAATAATATTTGTCTTATCTGATACCTTTTTAAGCTCTGCGTCTAAGGTGTCAAAGTTTGCATTGATGTCATCAATGTTAACTGCATCCGTCTGCTCTGGTTTATTTAAATTATAGTTCGATGTTTGCTGCATCCTTATCACTCTCCTTCATATATTCTGAGTTCACCCCAGGATTTTTGACTATTGTCACCCCATGTCATGGCAAGCTGCTTCCAAGCAGTATATGTATATTTAAAGCTGTAAACAAGGTGAGCCGGCTTAATCTCATCAAGTGCGGCGATAAGTCCAGTCATATTCTGCGGTATCCCTCTTACACCAATAAATTGTACTACGAACCGGTATTCTTCCGGATACTCTAGGATTGCTACCTCTCCTCCGGAAAATGCTATGGCAACGTTCTTTATCATTTCCTTAGTTGTGGTACCAGAACCTCTTAGCTTCGCCAAGAGAATTTCCCTTCGGCGTTCATAGGACTTACTCTTATCCGTAGTCAGTCCAAATACCTTTTCCCAGCGGTCAAGCTCCCTAGTTGCAGTTGTTATAGTGAACTGGTTTAAAGTATCTTTGCTGTAATACAATGTTTCTCCGGTATTATATCCCAATATATTCTGCAGTTCTTCCATTTCCTTTATTCCGCTGTATATGGGCGGGAGATACTGCATCAGATTGATATAATTTTCTTCCGGATTAATTACACTGTTAGAAGCATCGCCAAAAGCATCCTGTCCGTATAAACTATTTCCGTACATTCTATGCCCCCTTTAAACCATCTTGCTTTTTATTCAGTTTCTCCATACTATACCTCCAAATCAACTGTTCCTGTGACAGGTATTTCCTCATCAGACAGTTGGATATTTGTTGATACATCATTGATCAATAGTTCACCGTAGTCCAAAACTCCGTCCGTGCTAAGCAGGATGGTTCCTATTTTGGCATAACTGATATACGAATTTGTAAATGATATGC
>JAEWMT010000093.1 GCA_023393095.1 Bacillota bacterium | reverse complement strand
TCTCTACCTGCTTGTGCCCAAGAGGTTGCCCAGGTAGAATGGGTATGAACCACTCCGCCAAGCTCCGGATACTTTTTATATAATTCAATATGTGTTGCTGTATCTGAGGAGGGCTTATATTTTCCTTCAATACGATTACCCTGTAAATCAATTACAACCATATCCTCCGGTTTCATGCTCTCATAATCCACACCGCTTGGTTTAATAACAAGATATCCACTTTCACGGTCAATTCCACTTACGTTACCCCAGGTATAAGTAATCAATCCACGCTTGGGAAGTTCCATATTTGCTTGATATACGATTTCTTTTAATTGTTCCAGCATAACTATCCTTTCCTACTTTCAATACAACATTTCTTAATGTATGACCTATCTAAATGCGATAGAGTTCCATCTTAATTCATTCTTAAAGTCTCTGATTGTTGTTGCTTTATCGATTAATACAGCTTCAATTCCCATGGCTGCTGCCCAATCACACATCTGCTCTGCAGTCAGATCATAAGAGAATGCAGTATGATGAGCTCCTCCTGCAAGAATCCAAGCCTCTGCACCAACTGTAAGATTTGGCTCCGGACGCCAGAAAGCAGATGCTACCGGAAGCTTAGGCATTGCGATATCCTGTGGTAAGCACTCAACGTCATTAACAATGAGACGGAAACGGTTACCAAGATCGATCAAGGAAGTAGCTACACCTTTACCTTGTTTTGATGTAAATACAAGTCTTGCAGGGTCTTCTCTATTACCCATACTTAAAGGTGATACCTTCATTCCAACCTTGCCATCTGCTATAGACGGGCATACCTCAAGCATATGAGCCTGCAAAATACCCTCTTTGCCCGTAACTAAGTTATAGGTATAATCCTCCATAAAGGAAGTACCCTTTGCATCCTTTACTCCCTGAGTCATTAATTTCATCAAGCGAACCATTGCTGCGGTTTTCCAGTCGCCTTCTCCACCAAAGCCATAGCCTTTTTCCATTAATCTTTGGATAGCAAGACCCGGAAGCTGATTTAAACCGGAAAGCATCTCAAAATTAGTTACAACTGCATGATAATCCTTTTCAACAAGGAATTTCTCAAATCCAATTTCAATACCTGCCTGAACAGCTGCATGATCTCTGAATTCCTTTGGATCTCTGCCTTCGAGAAGGATGTCATATTTTTCATAATACTCATCTACTAATGCATTGATATCGCCCTGTGATACCTGTTGTACATATTCTGCGATATCAGTTATATTATAAGCGTCGATTTCCCAGCCGAATTTAATATGTGCTTCAACCTTATCACCTTCGGTTACAGCTACGTTACGCATATTATCGCCAACACGAAGTACACGAATATGGCTGCTCTCTATAATACCGATTGCAGTAAGCATCCAGCTCGCAATACGTTCCTGAACTGTCTTGTCCTCCCAGAACCCAACAACAACCTTTCTTTCAATTCCCATACGGCTTACAATGTGTCCGTATTCTCTATCTCCATGTGCAGACTGATTCGTATTCATAAAGTCCATATCGATAGAGTCATAAGGAATCTCTCTATTAAACTGGGTGTGTAAATGAAGAAGAGGCTTTCTATACTCCTGTAAACCTAGAATCCATGATTTTGCCGGTGAAAAGGTATGCATCCAAGTAATAACACCTGCACAATTTTCATCTGCATTTGCATCATTAAAAAGTTGTCTAATGGATGCATTGCTAATAAGAGTTGGCTTCCAAACTACCTCGAAAGGTAAAAGGCCTGATTTATTTAATCCATCTACCATAATACGTGAATGTTCTGCTACTACCTTTAAACATTCCTCTCCGTAAAGATCCTGTGAACCGGTTGCAAACCAGAATTGATACTTCTTATTTGATAACATAGAATATACCTCCTATAAACTGATTGTTAATATAAAATACTTTCTGGTAATATTCTATCTCATCCTTAGAAAACCAACAATCGCGCCTTCCTACTATTCATCCCAAAAAGTTACCTATTCCTACTACTAAACAATCAAATCAAGGTGGTAGTGTGAATAATGAATTTTAAAAGCATAATTCATATAAAAAGAATAATTCACACTTAAAAGTTTGTGCCTGCGAATTGTCCCGTATGCGGGACATTAACCTCGGCACAAACTAATCCAAAGGCAAGTTATGATAATGCCGATTGTTTTCTTAATTTTGCCGGTGTAACACCGTATTTATCCACAAAGATCTTATAAAAATAACCCTTGTTCTGGTATCCTACCTGTTCCGACACCTCGTCAATGGTGAATTTTGTCGTTTTAAGCATTCGACGGGCATTCTTTAATCGTATATCCTGAACATATTCCAGGTAGGTCATACCTAGCTTATCTTTGAGAATCCGATTATAATAATCCTCGTTAAAATGGAATTTTGCCACCAGATCCTTCACCGTTACTGTAGCATAATTTTCCTCTATGTAAGCAATTATCTCTTCATAAATCAGCCAATTCATCTTCTTTCTCTGCTCATTGGACAGACTAAAATCGTACATCGTACTAAGATAGTGAAGAATTCTTATAATCAGGCCTTTACAGATATATCTTGTTGCCCTGTCATTACATTCCAGTTCCCGCAAAAGTAAAAGGAAGAACTGTTCAAGATGTGTATCCTCACTATCCTTAGGACGAAAATGCAGATATTGACGATTATCCTTTTGCTTCATTAATGCCATGCTAAGAAAATTAAGGAGCTTCTCTTCCTCAATGTTCTCAACCATCACCTGGTCAAAAATATTATTGGCTAAACCGATAAATAAAATAATACTATTTTGACTCGTTAAAAAATCTTGATGAGGACAATTCTTATCAATTAAGCATAGTTCACCCTTTTTAAATAAGATGTCCTTTCCCATAATTCTCTGTTTGAATTCACCCTCCACAATATAAGCAAGTTCAATGAAATCATGGGTATGATACTGTGTTTTTACACCCGGGGTAAAATCACATTGATAACTAAAGGGCTGCGAATATGGTTTGATTGTTGCATAAAGCTTCCCTTCCTCCATAATATCCCAGCACAGCACAAAAATATCTTCCTGATCCGTTAACGGGAAAGTCTTCACATCCACCTGATCAACGGAATACTCCAGGCACATAATACGCTGCCCTAATTGTGTATCCCCTGTCATGGTTTCACCAGTATGCTTCATAATATCAAGACAATAGTTTATCAATTTCATGATCGTAATAGCCATGCCTTTCTTCAACACCTGCAACCTTTGAGCGTAAAAATTAATAATTTTCATGCTATGCAGAGCACAATATTTGCAACGTGAATTGTTTACAATTCACGTAGTGAAAAATCCATATCACACCCAGGCCTCCCCAGGATGCAGTCATACTGTTCACCTTATCGTCTTTTTGTGCAGTTATTAACATCCATTCCTTTCCTATAATACGAAATGGACTGTTGTCAAAGGTATCCGCTTTTTGTGTAATAAATTCTTCAATGCAATTCTCCTTGCTTATTTTAATCCTATTATTATTTTAGCACTTATTATAATTTCATCAAGATTAAATTCCGTAATTAAAGAGAGTTTGCCTTGGTAAACTCTCTCACCGAGTGCGGTTGGAAAAGCCAACATATACGTTAGAAAGAGATATTCATCAGTTGCATACTTTATGGATACCCCTTTTTAAATCATTGCCTCATTACGTGCCATTAAATCCTAATCTAATTGTAATATAAATTAATAAATAATAAGAAGATGAATTATAAACGTTTTCTAAACAATTTTAAAGTTTTTATATATCTCGGTAATTATATATGAGATATTACAATATGCAATAATGGAATTTCAAGTAGAATATAAATGACTACTCACTATTTTAATTCATGATGAATAGTATAGAAGAAAAAGAAAGCTATTTAAATGATAGATTGCAACGAACCCGTAAAAATGCTATTATCAGTGCCCTACAATTATACTGTTGAGATGGCATACATAAATAATGATATACTTAATACCCCTACAGCTAAGTCTATTAATACTGGCAGACTTAACCTATTTATACAAAATGTCAATAATGGAATCCCCGATTGTGTATTTATTACTATCTTTGGAATAGATGGCCCGGCGGCTACCAGTATTTTGAAATACGATGGAAGCAATATAATATACATTACAGATAGCACAAGATTTAGTCAAATTTATGGCGATATTCATTCCTATAAAATTAAGAAATTATATACGGAAACAACTAATTTTAACAATTTAATCGTTACAGGTTATCATGTGATTACATCTGATAATATTGATTTTGTAATATATAACGATAATGTATTTATATATGTTAAAAGATTATATTAATTAAAGCAAAAAAAGACAATGGTGTCACAATCAATAGTCTTTCTTGGCTTTTACTATGTACATTTATAAAACTTAATAAAGTTTAAAAATATTTATTCTATCAATTTGACAGAAATATAATCAGGATCCCTTTAATTCACTATTAGCTCCATAACTTGGATATTAATATATAAATTGGGAAGGATATATATAAGTTTTAATTAAAATAATAATTTTAACAATTATACGGGGTGACTTGACATGTTAACAAAGAATGAAAAAACGTTTAATACAACTTTTATAGATAAAACCTTCTATAAAAAACTTTTTGAAAACTTTAATGCGGAGAATTATTCAATCAAATTTTGGGATGGAGAAGAAATTGCCATTGGTAATGGTAACAGTAATTTTCATATCATTTTTAATGAACCTTTACCGATATCAAATATAATCAGCGATCCATCTGTTGCCTTAGGAGAAGCTTATATGAATAAACAGATTGAGGTAGAAGGTAGTATCAAAAATATGATTGAAGCATTCTATTACAATCCTAAGAGTTTCTTAAAGTATAAAGGTAAATTTAGCAAGCTCGTAAAGCCAATTAGTAATTCAATTAAAAAAAGTAAGGATAATGCCAGTTATCATTATGATATTGGAAATGATTTTTATCAATTATGGCTGGATAAATCTATGACCTATTCCTGCGGTTATTTTAAAACCCAGGAGGATACGCTGGAACAGGCACAGCAAAATAAAGTCAATTATATTCTTCAGAAACTAAATCTTAAGGAAGGAAATACCTTACTGGATATCGGCTGTGGTTGGGGAGAATTAATCATCTCAGCAGCAAAGCAATATAAAGTTAATGCTTTAGGAGTTACCTTAAGTACGGAACAATTGGAGAAAGCAAAGATTAAAATAAATGAAGAAGGTCTGGAAGATCTTGTTGAGGTTCAACTTATGGATTATCGGCAGATCAAAAACAGGACATTTGATCGTATTGTAAGTGTAGGTATGATCGAGCATGTGGGAAAGGATTTCCTTCAAGAGTATTTTAAAGTAATCAATACGTTATTAAGTAATGGAGGTATTTCACTTTTACATTGCATAACAAGCCTAAAAGGTGGAACGAATCGATGGATTGATAAATATATCTTCCCCGGTGGATATGTTCCTTCCGTTTCTGAACTTATCTGTAATATTTCTGATGAGTCCTTTCATCTAGTCGATGTTGAAAGCTTACGAAGACACTATGGAAGAACACTCGAAAATTGGGCTGAGAATTTCGAAAATTCGATTTTAGAAATCAGTAAAATAAAAGATGAAACATTTATTAGGATGTGGCGGCTTTATCTTAATGCCTGTGCCGCTTCTTTTAACGCAGGCAACATTGATATTCATCAATTCGTATTTTCCAAAGGATTGGCGAATGAAGTTCCTTGGACAAGAGATTATTTATATGAATAAGCGATGCCTAATCTAATCCCAGCCGATTTGTATTAATAACTCTGTAGGTATATATTTTATTCACGATATTCAAATTAAGAGCATACACTTTACTATAATTAATTATTTATAAAGGGCGTAATAACGATATGATCGATAACATAAGTCCTGAAGAATTACTGATTTTAGCCAATACATTTGCACTCTCATTATCAGAAGGAAGATCTGCCGATGAAATAAATGTGTTGGGAAATTTTATTGTGGCAGTTGGAAGTCTGATGTTAACATTTGCAGCCCAATTGCAAAATATAAGTTCACAGCAAGAAGCTAAGAAAGCCAAAATGGAGGGAGCTTCTTCAAATAATAATACACAGCAAGAAGCTGAGAAAACTAAAACAGAGGAAGCTTTTTCAAATAATAATTCACCGCAAGAAGCTGAGAAAACTAAATCGGAGGAAGCTTCTTCAGATAATATTTCACCGCAAGATGCTGAGATAACCAGAACAGAGGAAGCTTCTTCAAATAATAGTTTTCAGCAGGAATTAGAGGGATTTTATAATGATGAATTTCCTTTTGATTATTATTAATAAATTTTAAAATTGATATCAAACAAATATGAAACAGTAAATATCCTTATGAAATCAATATTCACATCCGATATAATTCCAAAACTCCTTATAATTATCAAGAAAAATATCGTCCTTAAGATATACTAGATTAAATTCTCTGAAGATATTAAAATTATCTAAATGGATTATTTTTAAGCTGCCTTCCTTTAACTCTTTTTCAACTACTTCCTGATAAACAAAGGTGATACCAAGATTCTTTTTAACCAATTCTTTGATCGCGTTAAAATTGCCAATTTCCATTCGATGTAGAAAATTATTAATATTAAGATTTTTTTCATGTAAAATTGTTTCAAAAACATCTCTGGTTCCGGAGCCCTCTTCCCTTAATATCAGTCTTTGCGTTATTAAATCCTCAAATGAGATTGCTCTATCTACAAATGGATGATCACTGGAACATACTCCAATATAATTTGCTTTTTTCATTAAATGAAAGCCATACTTTTCTCTTTCAAAATATCCTTCAATTATTGCAAAATCTATCTTGCCTGAATCCAATTCTTGCAAAAGTTGCTTGGTATTATCAACAAGCATGGTTATATTTGTATCCGGATTAAGATTTAAATAAGAATTAATTTTATCGGGCATAACATACTCTCCTATGGTGAGTGTACATCCGAAATTAATATCTTTATATCTGTTATCACTACTTAGCATATACTGTTCTATTTTTTTATTGTTCGCTCTCATGGCAAGAGCCATTCTTTTTAATTGTTCCCCCTTATCTGTAATTTTAAGTGTTCTTCCGGAATAGGAAACCAGACGGGTTTTATATTTGTTTTCAAGGTATTGAATATGCTGTGTTACGGTTGGCTGAGTAATGTTTAGCTGTTCTGCAGTTTTTGTATAGCTTCTTGTTTCACATAGGTTTAGAAACGTATCAATTCTTAAATCAAGCATATACTCTCCTTTATAAAATAAATTTATAGAATCATAATGATATATAATTGGATTTTATAATTAGTTGCTGATAAAATCAAGTATAACTTAAGAAAAGGATCAACTAATCCGGAAAAGAGGCTTGCATGAAAAATTATAAATTTTTTATAGGTATTTTGGTATCGGTGATCATAGCCGTTCCATCGTATTTTTTAGGACAGGAGTTTAAAATAATCGGAGGAGCAGTATTTGCAATTTTAATTGGAATGATAGTTTCTCTTTTCAAAACACCAACTGTATTAGAAGCAGGAATTCGTTTAACTTCCAAAAAAATCCTTCAGTATTCTATTATTCTGATAGGTTTTGGCTTAGATATGAAAGCCGTCCTAGAGGTGGGTAGACAATCTATTCTTGTCATGATATGTACTATATCTGCGTCGTTATTAACGGCATATTTTATAGGAAAGATTTTAAAGCTGAAAGGAAATACTAGAATATTAATTGGAGTGGGTACCTCAATATGCGGCGGTTCGGCTATTGCGGCAACTGCACCTATTATTGAAGCAGATGATCAGGATATTGCATACTCAATTTCAACTATCTTTTTATTTAATATCATAGCAGTCTTTATTTTCCCGGCATTGGGAAGGTATCTGGGATTAAGTGATATGGGTTTTGGTATGTGGGCCGGTACTGCAATTAATGATACCTCATCGGTTGTTGCTGCCGGTTACACCTTTAGTAACGCTGCTGGTGATTATGCTACTATTGTTAAGTTAACAAGAACCTTAATGATTATTCCTATTACACTTTTTCTGGCATTCTATCGTATTAAGAAAGATAATGTACAGAATAATAGGTCTAATTATAAATTCAGCAGTATCTTTCCATGGTTTGTTATTGGGTTTTTATTAACATCAATTATTAATACTGTAGGAATCCTTCCTGCATTAATTACTGAATTATTAAATAATGCAGGAAAATTTGGCATTATTATCGCTATGGCGGCAATCGGTTTGAACACCAATTTAAAAAAGTTAATTGCAAACGGTATCAGACCTATCATACTTGGCTTATCTTGCTGGGCGGTTGTTACAGGTGTATCACTCATAGTACAAAGCTTTATTGGTATTTTTTAAAGTAAGTGTCAATATGGACGGCTATTCTTTTGTTTGTATACTCTAATGAAAATCCTATTGATTTGCTAACGGTGTACTATTTGTTTTACGATATTTATTTATGTATTTCATAATTCCTAAATGAATAGCCCAAGCCATTTTATCCTGATAGGAATCAGTACATAATAGATCGGCTTCTCTTCTGTTTGTTAAAAATCCACATTCAACAATGACGGTCGGACAATTAGATTTTAGGAACAAAAAGTAACTGCTGTTTGCCTTTGCTAATCGATGATTACCATCACTCATGGAATTTTTAATTGTTTCCTGTAATGTCTCAGCGAGCATTTTTCCATCTATGGATTTTGTATAATAAAATACCTGCGCTCCCCAGGAGGACTCTTGCTGGAAGCTGTTTTGATGAATACTTACAGTAATAAATGCATCACTTGAGTTGATGATGGAAATTCTCTTTTTCATATCAACACGCTTTTTATCTTTATCTGAATCCTTATATAATCCATTTTTATCTTTTCTTGTCAGTATAACATTGATATCATTCTGCTCCAATAGTTTCTTTAATTTATAAACAAAACTTAGATTGATATCTTTTTCTAATGCTTTATTAATCCCAATTTTACCTGGATCAAAGCCTCCATGACCTGCATCAAGAACCACTGTTATTTTATTAGGTTCGTTGTTTAGCAATTGCTTTATAATAACGATTCCTTTTTTTGAAAATAGGATACATAAGAACAGGAATAAAAATAAAAATATAATATTAACATATTTTCTTTTCATGAATGAATACACTTTACATAAATCTCTTTATAAGAATATGATAGATTAGAAAATATATGAATTATCTCTTAAACACAGTGGGTAATTGATAAACCAATGAATTGCAATTGTATTATTTTTAGTTTAAATCCATAATGAGAGAAAGATTGTTGATAGTAGTTCAATTTTATTAATTATTAAAGTATAAAAAAAGGTAAGGCGGTCTGCTAATCAGACCGCCCACTGTTTCATATTTCTTATGTAGAATTTATTTAATGACCTTAATCCAACCCTTAGGAGCTTCGATACGTCCCATCTGAATTCCTGTTAAGGTATCATATAATTTCTTAGTAATTGGACCAATTTCACAACCGCTAGAGAAGCGGATTTCTTTACCGTGGTCTACTATTTTTCCGACTGGAGAGATTACAGCAGCTGTTCCGCAAAGTCCGCATTCTGCAAAGTCTTTTAATTCATCAATATGAACTGGCCGTTCTTCCACTTCTAAACCAAGATAATCCTTAGCAACGGTCATTAAAGATCGGCGTGTAATGGAAGGAAGAATGGTATTGGATTTTGGAGTGATGATTTTATTATCCTTCGTGATAAATAAGAAATTAGCTCCGCCAGTCTCTTCAATTTTTGTTCTGGTTGCTGAATCCAGATATACATTTTCGTCAAAACCTTCTTCATGTGCTGTAACGATGGCATGAAGGCTCATTGCATAGTTAAGACCTGCCTTGATATGACCGGTACCATTAGGTGCTGCACGGTCAAAATCGCTTACGCACAGAGTTAACGGTTTGAAGCCTCCTTTAAAATATGGACCAACAGGAGTCGTGAAAACACGGAACTGATATTCATCAGCGGGCTTAACACCAATAACCGAGCTTGATCCAAATAGATAAGGACGAATGTATAAAGTAGCACCGCTTCCAAAGGGAGGTACCCATTCTGAATTGGCTTCGACGGTTTTTATTACAGCATCAACGAAACGCTCTTTTGGGAAAACGGGCATTTCCAGTCTTCTGCAAGAATCCTCCATACGCTCTGCATTTAAGTCTGGGCGGAAGGTAACAATATGGCCATCCTCAGTGGTATATGCTTTCATACCTTCAAAGCATGTTTGGGCATACTGCAGAACACCGGCACATTCATTGATAACAACAGTATCATCTGATGTTAAGGCTCCTTCATCCCATTTACCATCCTTATAATTGGATACAAATCTTTTGTCAGTTTTTACATAACCAAAACCAAGATTTGCCCAATCAACGTTCTTCTTCTCCATTATTATTACATCCTTTCGTATTATTACTGATAAATATTTTTGTTATATTACCGTAATGCTTATATTGATTAGTTCGATTATAATTCTTTGCATCTTATAATGTCAATAATACGAGCATATCTTTATTATTTTATTTATATTTTTCTGCAATCTTTATTAATGATTCAACGCACTGATCCATTGCCTGGATACAGGCATATTCCATCTTTCCGTGATGATTATGGCTTCCGGTACCAAGATTGGGACAAGGCAGTCCCATAAAAGATAAACGGGAACCATCCGTACCCCCGCGCACCGGTTCACTGCAAGGAATGCCTCCAAGCTCCCGTATGGCTTCATAAGCAGTCTCAATCAGGTGCCAATGTGGTTTGATTTTCTCTGCCATATTATAATAG
>JAEWMT010000036.1 GCA_023393095.1 Bacillota bacterium | reverse complement strand
CCGTCAAATCAAGCATGTACCTGACTATGAAAAGAAGGGATTATTTGCTCGTAACAAACGCGCTCTGATAGGTCAATTTTTCGGTCTGATGGTAATTGGAGTAATCTGCATGCTGATAGGTATGGCAGCGGGTATTACCACCGGTGAATGGGATCTGAACGCAATCTGTGTTAATCTTTTCGACAGCAAGTTTGGCTTGGTTCTGGCATTAATCGCAGTTGTGTTTGCACAGTGGTCCACCAATACTGCCGGTAATCTGATGCCGCCATCTTACGTTTTAATAAGTATATTCCCTAAGCTGAACTTCAAATCAGCTTCCATTATTTGTGGTGTAATTGCAATTGTTATGCAGCCATGGAAAATCCAAAGCTCCGGTACTTTCCTCGTAGATATCCAGGTATACATCTCCACATTGCTCGGTCCTGTCATGGGCATTTTGCTAGCTGACTATTTTATTATCAGAAAGTGCAAGTTAAACGTTCAGGATTTGTACACAGTCGGTGGTCAGTATCAGTATACGAAAGGCTTCAACATGAGCGCAGTAATCGCGTTGGTAGCTGGATTCGCATTAAGCTTCATCAGCAGCACATATGCATTCTTTATTGGTCTGATTGCAGCGCCGATTATCTATGTCATCCTTATGAAGAATTTTACCCAGAAGAAGTATGACCAGAAAATCGGACAGGCAATTGAGTTCAACGAGAATATTCAATAATTACTTACCTTTGTCTTAATTGATAAAGAACCTGATTGGGGCTGTGGCTGATGTTTCTTAATCTTAAGGTTCAGCCCCTTAAATCAATGGTTATTAAGGAGGGTTAATCATGAAAACATTGATTAAAAATGGTTTCATTGTCGATGGTAGTGCCACTCCCGGTTATTATGGCGATTTACTTATCGAAAATGATAAGATCGTGGACATAGGGATTCTAGGAGAAATTCAGGCAGATATGGTCATCGATGCTAAAGGGCACGTTATTGCCCCGGGCTTCATTGATACCCACAGTCATTCAGATATACAGATTCTGACCAATCCGGAAGTCATGCCGAAAGTCATGCAGGGCGTTACAACGGAGGTTTTGGGGCAGGACGGTATTTCTCTCGTTCCGTTGCCAAAAGAGTATATAAAGCCTTGGCGCAAGAATCTTGCCGGACTGGATGGAGACAGCGATGATATTGACTGGGAAAACTTGACCACTACCGAAGATTATCTGCGTGCAATCGAAATGATAAAGCCCGGTCTTAACGAGTGTTATCTTGTACCTCACGGAAATATCCGTATGGAAGCCATGGGGTTGGATAACAGAGAACCGACGGATGAAGAGCTTCAGAAGATGAGGGATATTACCCGCCGCGAAATGGAAGCAGGTGCTTTTGGCGTTTCTACTGGTCTGATTTATATGCCCTGTGCCTATTCCAGGATGAATGAGGTCGTTGAGATATGTAAAGTTGCAGCTGAATATGACGGTGTTTTCGTTATACATCAGCGCAGTGAAGCTGACGATATTTTGAGTTCTATGGAAGAAGTGATCGAAATCGGTAGACGCAGTGGTATCAAAGTTCACTGGTCACACTTCAAAGTCTGCGGGAAGCCCAACTGGGATAAAATTGACCGTCAAATTGAAATGATTAACGAAGCCAAAGCAGAAGGTATCCGTGTATCTTTTGACCAATACCCATATGTTGCCGGCAGTACCATGCTGGGAGTCATTCTTCCTCCCTGGGTCCATGACGGTGGTACAGACAAGCTTCTCAAACGTCTGGAAGATCCTGAGCTTCGCGACAAGATGATATATGATATCGAACATGGCATTCCCGGCTGGGATAACTTTATTAATTTTGCAGGTTTGGACGGTATCTATGTAACCAGTGTAAAGAATAAGAAGAACGAAGATGTAATCGGCTTGAATCTTATCCAGATCGGAGAACTTCGCGGCAAAAATCCTTATTACGCTGTGTTTGACCTCCTATACGAGGAAGAAAATGCCGTCGGAATGTACGATTACTATGGCAAAGAAGAACATGTTACACGTTTCATGACCATGCCCGAGCAGAATGTCTGCACGGATGGCCTGTTAGGAGGCAAACCGCATCCTCGTGTCTACGGATCATTCCCTCGTGTGCTGGGCAGGTATGTCCGCGAACAAAAGGCTCTCACTCTTGAGGAAGCTGTACGTAAGATGACTGGTAAACCTGCTGAGGTCTTTGGAATGAAACAGAGAGGCTTGCTGAAGGAAGGTTATTTCGCTGATATTTGCATATTTAATCGTGACACAATTATAGATAAGGGTGATTTTACTAATCCTGCACAATATCCCGAAGGTATTGATTACGTATTAATCAACGGACAGATCGTCATAAATCACGGCGAACACACTGGTTTCCGTGCTGGCAGTGTGCTGAGAAGATAAGTGGGATATGCAAATTAATAGTATTAACCCATGTGACAAAGCCCCGGTTCTTAATAGAGTCGGGGTTTCTTTGCAGGTATTATGTAAAATAAAACTCCACCTTAAGCAAAAAACTGTGCTTATATTGAAAATTCAATTCAAGGAGGAATAATTAATGATGATAGGACTTTTGATTGCATTAGCGATGATTTTTATACTCCCATTTGTATTCCATTTTATAGAACGTAATCTTGAATACTTTCTGTTAGTGATGGGAATTTCTGTTACATTGATTTCAGGAACTCTTTCTTTTCAATTAATTACACATATTTTTACGAATTATCTTATATACTTCATAACTATAGCAGTTTTGATAGCAGGGCTGATATTCAGAATTGCTATTAAAAAAATTAATAAGTTTGTTAATTATGCGATAGAAAAAATATCCATAAATGTATTTATTTTCTTTCTTATTATAGTATTGGGATTTATCTCTAGCATAATAACTGCAATAATTGCTGCATTAGTCCTGGTTGAAATAGTAAACGCATTGCCTCTTAGTCATAAACAAAAGGTAAATCTAACTATAATCTCATGTTTTTCTATTGGGTTAGGTGCTACGTTAACTCCAATCGGCGAACCTTTATCTACAATAGTTGTATCTTCGCTTAAAGTAGATTTCTTCTATCTTTTAAGAACGGTAGGAATATATATTGTTCCATGTCTTTTTGCATTAGGGCTTATAGGTGCATTGTATATCAAATATTCTTATAAAGCTACTAATATTCAAGAAGTTAATAAACCGGGTATAGAGACTGACTCAGAAGGGTTAAAGGAAGTTTTTATCCGTGCAATTAAGATCTTTTTATTTGTTATTGCTCTGGATTTACTTGGCTCGGGATTCAAACCACTTATTAATACATACGTCATAAACTTTGACAGCAGATTATTATACTGGATTAATATGTGCTCGGCAGTTTTAGATAATGCTACACTAGCAGCGGCAGAGATCAGTCCGGCAATGAATCTAAAGCAAATACAGGCAATATTAATGGGCTTATTATTAAGTGGAGGTATGTTAATTCCGGGTAATATCCCCAATATTATTTCAGCGGGAAAGCTTAAAATAAAAAGCCGTGAGTGGGCAAAACTAGGAGTTCCTCTGGGCTTAGTCTTATTATTTGTTTACTTTGTTATTATTTTCATATTTTAATCCTATAAAAAGAAAAACAATAGATTCCACGCCGCCAGATAATGGCGGCTTTTTTGTCAGTAGTATTGATATCACGGGTTGGTTTAATATTAATAAAGAATGATTTAAATTATCAAAGGTATTGACATATATCACGTTGTGATGTATCATATATCATAACGTGATATATAACATTATGATACATAAGGAGGTGATCTATATGGATATTAATAAAATACGGAAGCGATTTATTCCTATGAGTGAGACGATGTTCTATATTTTACTTTCACTTCAATCTGAACGACATGGATATGGCATCATGCAATATGTTAAGGAACTAACCAAGAACAGAATCGTTCTAGGAGCTGGAACGATTTATCAAAGCTTAAATAAACTCGAGAGCGACGGATTGATCATCTCAACAAAGGAAATAGACCGTAAAAAGCTTTATATTATAACAGAAGTTGGTAGGATGATTCTCAAAGAAGAAGCCTATCGAATTAAAGAAATTTATGAAAATTCGGAGGGACTTTTATGAAAACAAAAAAAGTAGTATGGCTATCTGCTTTCAAACATATTATACCGGCTGATTATGAAATCTGGCTTGAAGAAATGGCACTTCAGGGGTG
This sequence comes from Bacillota bacterium, assembly GCA_023393095.1. GTDB lineage: Bacteria > Bacillota > Clostridia > Lachnospirales > Lachnospiraceae > Mobilitalea. Next base: position 32,575 of record JAEWMT010000036.1, on the reverse strand, counting down.
GAATATAGATAAAATTGGACAGTGGAGCAGCATATATCTTACCTTTACCAGAACCGAACCAAAAAAGTATAGATATGTGTATGATATACAGCCAAATCCAAAAAAGGATTATCAGAAAACTTATGAACAATTCGGTTGGGAATTCGTCGGCATTATGTCAAGCTGTTTTATATGGCGTAAAGCATATTCTGGGGAACGTCCCGAGGCATTTAGCGATATACAAAGTATTGAAGAAAGAAACAAACGCGTGATTAGGGCAGTTTCGGTTTCCTTCTTTATATTCTTTCCTGCGTTTTTAATTTCCTTAATTATGTTTGTGACAACATTTAAATCGTTACCTGTCGGCGATATTATACAGTATCTGTTGTTTCTTCTTTTGTCAGGAGGTATCGGCTTATATCTAACATGGGTAACGCGAACTATTTATAAGAATCGTTATAGATAATTAGAATATGTCGTAGATTAAAAAACCTTCAAACTGTGAAAGTCGGTTTGAAGGTTTTTGCTTTGCAGATTTAGAGAATATTCATTAATATCATATAATATGATACGCTTAAACAATACCAGTCGAAGAACTGAAATAAACAGCAAGAAAAGTCATGTGGCTAAATTAATAACAGTTATAATATAAGTAACAGGTGATTTTGCTCTGTTATGAATATTATAACTCTTTTATTTTGAGTACACAGGAGGTTAATTAATGAAAGCAATTGCTATAAATGGAAGTCCTAGGAAAAACTGGAACACACATATGCTGCTTGAAAAGTGTCTGGCTGGAGCTAAAGAAATAGGAGCAGAAACAGAATTGATAAATCTTTACGACATTAACTTTAAAGGTTGTACTAGTTGCTTTGCCTGCAAGCGGAAAGGTATCACATTAGATAAATGTGCTATGAAAGATGATATGGAATCTATTTTACAAAAAATCTGTGAGTGTGATGTCCTTATATTGGGATCCCCAATCTATTTTACTTCTATGACAGGTGAAATGAGATCATTTTGGGAGCGTTTACTTTTTCCTTACAGTTCATATGAAGGCAAACCATCATCTTTCGGAAAGAAAATCAATACTGCATTTATTTATACAATGAATGCCCCTGCTTTTGCTCTACCGTTTATAGGTTATAATAAGGTTTTTAAAGAAAACAAAAAGCTAATGAAACATATATTTGGCAACTCGGAATCTCTGGTAGTAACGTCTACATACCAATTTGATGATTATAGCAAATACGCTATGACGTTTTTTGATGGCACTAAACGGCTAAAGAGACGGGAAACTGTGTTTGTAGAAGATTGTAATAAGGCGTTTTTGTTAGGGAAAAAGCTTTGTGAATAATAAGCTTTATCTAAGGATGCAGAACTGATTAAGTCATCCGTTATATCTAACATGGGTAACGCGAGCTATTTATATGAAACGTTATAGATAAATAAGAATATGTCGTAGATTTAAAAACCTTCAAACTGTGAAAAATCGGTTTGAAGGTTTTTTTACAGTTTAAGAGAATATTCAATTATATTATACAATATGATACGCTTAAATATTATTATAAATATTATGTGATATAGTCACAGATATTAATAGGAAATTCATTATAATTTGGATGAAAGGAAAGTAAAAAAATTAACTTAAATAAATATATTAATTAAAAAACCTAGGAGGAAGATAATATGTTTGATTTTTTAAAAAGAGATGATAGTAAAGTAATTAATGTAAATGATATGGACAACCTTATTGGTAAGGTGGAACTAATTGATATAAGAGAGCCTTATGAATATAAAAGCGGAAGCTTAAAAACTGCTAAAAACATACCGATGGGTAATCTGTTAAAAAATCCAGAGAAATATTTGGTAAAAGATAAGACATATTATATCATGTGCCAGTCAGGTGGAAGAAGCGGAAGAACTACAAAAATACTTACAAAGCAGGGCTTCAAAGTTATTAATGTTGTAGGCGGTATAATTTCCTATGTAGGAACAAAGAAAAAATAGATATATATTATAGAAGGCTTATATTATGGGATGAAAGATATGGTGGAGCTGCCGGTGATATTGTTAATGAATGGAGTTCATAATAAGAATTTGTTTATTGTAATCAATACGAAACAGAAAAGACATGGGAGAAAGAGTAATGAAAAAATTATTGACATTATGGAAAAAGTATTCATCATTAATATTAATAGCTTTTATAATCTTGGGCTTATTTGATTCTAGAATTGCAATTGCAGCAGTTGTCTGTATGGTGGCACCTATGATTGTTTCTTTATTTAAAGGTAGGTTTTGGTGCGGCAATTTGTGTCCGAGAGGAAGCTTTTATGATAATCTGGTTTCTAAATTTAGCAATAACAAAAAAGTCCCGAGGTTTTTAAAATCCAATTTATTTAGAACTGTAATGGTTATCTTAATGATGACAATGTTTGCCTTTGGAGTTTATAATAACTGGGGCAATTTATATGGGATAGGGATGGTATTTTACAGAATCATTGTTGTAACAACTGTTATAGGTATCATTTTATCTTTGTTTTATAATCAAAGAACCTGGTGTCATTTTTGCCCTATGGGAACATTTGCTTCCATGATAGCAAGATTTAGAAATAGTAAAAACGTCTTACAGATATCGGCAGACTGTGTATCATGTAAAATTTGTGAAAAGAAATGTTCCATAGGAATCATACCGTATGAATACAAAGGAAATATTTTAAGTCATCCAGATTGTATACAATGTGGTAAATGTGTAACTGCATGTCCTAAAAACGCAATAGGTTACGATATTATTAATTTTGCTGAAACTTCTGATCAAGAAGACAAAGGTAAAAAGGCAAGTTAAGAGTTCTTATGCAAATTTGTAAATCAGCATTATAAATGGGAGGATAGATTGAACAATAAGATTTTTCACAAAGTGAATTGAAAATCAATTCACTTTGCAAAAATTGTGCTGAAGCCCAAATTCGCAGTTTGGCGTCAGAATGGAGGATATTATGATTGGAGATTTGATAGGAACAAACAGTATAAGTTTTATTCTCGTGTTTTTAGAAGGGATATTATCTTTTTTTTCTCCCTGCGTAATTCCCTTAATACCGGTTTACATGGGATACTTAGCAGGTAGTGGAAAAAAAGTTGATAAAGATGGTACCATTGTATATGAACGAAAAAAAGTGTTCTTTCACACTATGTTTTTTGTTTTAGGAATATCATTTAGCTTTTTTATATTAGGCATGTCATTTACTACACTAGGAAGTTTCTTTAGCAGCAACAAGTTATTGCTTACTAGAATTGGTGGTATCTTAATTATATTATTAGGATTATTTCAGCTTGGAATTTTTGACCTTTCATTTTTACAGAAAGAAAGAAAAATAAAGATGAATCTGACAGATAAAAAGATGAATCCTGCTATCGCACTTATTATGGGATTTACCTTTAGTTTTGCGTGGACTCCCTGTATTGGACCTGCACTGTCCTCAGTTCTGATTATGGCTTCTGGAGCAACAACATCAGTAATGGGTAATATACTTGTATTTATTTATGCGATTGGTTTCCTATTTCCTTTCCTGCTACTTGGTTTATTCACTACGCAAGTATTGAATTTTCTAAAGACAAAACAAAAGTTCTTAAAATATACGATCAAAGCTGGAGGAGCTATTCTCATAATAATGGGAATTATGATTTTTACCGGATGGATGAATGGTGTTTCAAGTTATTTAAATTCCATCAGTAATAATCAACAGAATAATTCACAAGAGATAAAAGATAAATCAGATTCATTAAACAATTCTGACACAAATGCTTCTAATAATGAAAAGACATCAGAAAATAAAACTACAAAAGAGGATAGTAAAGCTAGTGGAAAAACAAATATGACTCCTGCTTTTGATTTTACTTTGATGGATCAATATGGTAACGAGCATAATCTTACTGATTACAAGGGGAAAGTCGTATTCCTAAATTTTTGGGCAACCTGGTGTCCTCCGTGTAACAAGGAAATGCCAGATATTGAGGAGTTGTATAAAGAATATAATCTGAATCAGGATGAAGTAGTATTTCTGGGGATTGCCAATCCATCAAATGCAAAGTATCCGAACAATCAAGATGTGGGAAAAGAAAAGATTATATCCTTCCTAGAGGATAAGGACTATACCTTTCCAACATTATTTGATGAAACAGGAGAAGTGCTCCAAAGTTATAACATTTCAGCATTTCCGACAACATTTATGATTGATAAAGAAGGGAATATTGTCGGCTATGTTCCAGGAATGATGACAAAAGATATAATGGTAAATGTAATTAATCAGGCTTTGCAGGCAACAGAATAAAGGCAGAAAAACATCTTGTTAACCCTTACTTAGTTGAATGCATACATTATATTGTATCTTACAATGAGGGTAGCATATGAGACATGATCCATCAAACAATGACCTGCGAAATCTAATAATTGGTGTTGAAAAAAAAGTTCCTTTATCAGACGGTAAATATTTAGCCGCAATAAATTTTGATAATGCTGCCACCACTCCAGTATTATATTCAGTTCTTAGGAAGATAAATCATTTTGCACCGTGGTACTCCTCCGTACATAGAGGAGGAGGGTTTAAATCAAAAGTATCGTCGGATATTTACGAACAGGGAAGAGCTATCGTCCAAAGCTTTGTCAATTCCGATCAAGAAAGAGATATCGTTATATTTACAAAAAACACAACCGAATCCATTAATATGCTTACCTTTATCTTAAGCCAGCAAAAATCTCATCAGAAAGTGGTTCTTTCGACATTTATGGAACACGCTGCCAATGATCTCCCATGGAGAAATAGATTTAAGGTTGATTATGTAGAAATCGACCGATTTGGCAGATTATCGATTGAGGATTTAGAAAATAAGCTTATCAGATACCGGGGCAGCGTCAAATTGGTGAGCGTTACAGGAGCTTCCAATGTAACAGGATACCTAAATCCAATACACAAAATAGCTGCTCTTGCGCATAAATACGGTGCAAAGATCTTTGTGGACGGTGCTCAGATGGTACCTCATACCTCTGTTGATATGAAAAGCTTTGATGCTTTAGAGCATATTGATTATCTTGCGTTTTCTGCTCATAAGATGTATGCACCATTTGGTGCCGGTGTCCTGATTGGACCCAAAGAAGATTTCATGGAAGGCAATCCATTTATTCAAGGAGGAGGCGCCATAGATCTTGTGACTCACAAGCGTGTCGAATGGGATGAGCCTGCGGGCAAGGACGAAGCGGGGACGCCCAATGCTATGGGGGTAGTTGCTTTAACAGCAGCAATTAAAACCCTTCAATCAGTGGGAATGGATAATATCTTTAAAATTGAAAAGGCTTTATATGATTATACAATTAGTCGTATGATAAATATACCTGGGATCAAATTATACAGCGATCCTTTTAAAGAAGATACAATCAGTGTGATCCCTTTTAATCTGGAAGGGGTACATCATCATCTTTTGCCTTCCATACTTTCCGGTGAGGCTGGAATCGCAGTTAGAAACGGATTTTTCTGTACACATCCATATTGTGAAAGGTTGTTGGGTCTTAGTGAGGAAGATATGGATTATTATTTTGAGGAAGATGATGCGTTATTTCCTGGCATGGTGAGAGTTAGCTTTGGTTTTTATAACAATTACAAAGAAATAGACAAATTCTTAAGTATTCTTCGTAAAATAGCAAAGAACAAAAAATACTACATCAACAAATACTCAAATAACCTTTCTTCGAACCAAGTTAAAAATGAAGCTGGCCTGTGTACGAATAACCATGGATGCTAGGAAAGCTTTAAGGCATATAAAGCTGAACCGGGAAAAAGCTTAATGGTTCAGCTTTATTTATATGCAACCAAAGGCAGTACGCCCAGCTCAAGTGGTGTGATACGTTACGATGATATCTTTCCTACACATCCACCATGATAAAAGCATTCATAGATTAATTGATTCTTAAGATATACTTTTTCCACCCCATGAAAATGCTCTGGAGTCCCGTTTGCCTCACTGGAATAATTTAAATCATTCATCTGAAAGTGGGCAGGACCTCGAAACGGAGCATCAGACGTCATGTTTTTTAAGGCTTCTCGTACAAAGGCATAGACCTCTTCAATTGGTATGAGTGGATTAATCACTTTACCACGTAAATTCATACCCCATATTATTGCATCGTCATAAACAACAACTTCTTCTCCGATAAAAGGTTCACCTCCATAGTATCGGTCTCGATAATAAAACAGTCCTTCACGATAATTAACTTCAGTACCTCCATCCTCCATCATAATTTTAGTGATATCATTAATGATAGCGTAGGTATTCTTTTTTGCAGTAACTAAAAAATCAATAAAAGCTGCATTTTCCATTTCAATCATCTCCTTATCTATATTTAATTGTGCTTTCCGTTCGTTGAACGAAGTTTACATCCGTTATGAAAGGTTCACCATTAAGATAATCCCAAATTTTCATACTCTCTAGCGTGACTTCTACTAAACATGATTTTTCACGATTTGAGTAGCGTCGAAAGGAATCGGGATGGGCCTTTTGATAATACTTCATTAATAGCTCATTCTTTTTATCTATTGTAGAACCAAGAATTTTTGCAATACCTTTCAGTTTATAATTAGCACAGCATAGCGCGACATGGGGGTTTGCTAAAATATGCTTGGTTTTTTCAAAATTATAATCCGTCTGAAAGTAAATTTTTGCATCATGATATAGAATCGACATACTGCTTGCTGAAATATCATTTTGTGAACCGGTAGCGAGAATCCAAATGGGGTGATGGTTAATAAATTGTTCAAACCGTTCCATCTCCCTTTCATAATTGTACATAGTTCATATGCTCCTTTTGTTTTAATGATAGATAGAGATTATCATAGGATAAGCGACAGCTGTATGTCATAAATAGTATTAAAGTTTAAAAAAATAAGAGTTTTTACCAATTTCATTGTTATATTTTGTTAGTTATATTAAAATAAAAGAAAGGCAACAAACTCGAATATTAATCAATTTACTTTACAAAAATTGTACTAACGCCTAAATTCTCTGTATTTAGCAGAATGGAGATTATTATGAAACTGGAACGTTTGGTTGGCATACTGATGATTTTATTGCATGAAAGGAGTATAACAGCTAAGTTATTGGCACATCGATTTGGTGTATCTATAAGAACGATCCAAAGAGATATTGATATACTTAGTGTTGCAGGTATCCCAATTACATCACAGATAGGGCCAAAGGGTGGCTATAGTTTAATGGATAATTATACGCTAGATAAAACCTTTTTAAGAAAAGACGAGATGAAGCTTTTGACAGATTTACTTGGGGGTCTGGAGAAGTTACTTAGCCAGGTGGGCTTTGACGAGATGAAAGAAAGAATGCATATTCTTCAGGAAAAGGAAGTCAGTTCATCAATCGAAAGTATTCGTTTTGATTTTATGCCTTGGTTACCTCAACATGTAAATAAAGAGAACCTTGCACTTATCTTAGAATCAATAACTAATCACCAGCAGATTGAAATAGTATATAGAGACCAGAAGGGTAATTGTACCTGCCGTAGAATAGAACCCTATCAATTAGTAATGAAGGATTATGCTTGGTATGTGTATGGGTATTGTATGGAGAGAAATGGATTTCGATACTTTAAGATCATGCGGATTCAGCAGCTTAAGATATTAGAGGAGAAATTTATTACCAGAGATTTTGTGGTAGAAGAACCGTTTGCTGATTTAAAATTAATAGAAATTAAGTTGAAATTTAGTCTAAATGCAGTTGGACGAGTAGAGGACTATTTTTGCGATTCAGATATTATATATGCAAATGACCATATTCTTGTACATACGCAATACCCGGATGATCCTTGGCTTTATCAGTTGTTGTTAAGCTTTGGAAAAGAAGTCCAGGTCCTTGAACCCGAACATATTCGTAAAAAGATACGGGAGGAAGCATTAGAAATGTTAAATACGTACACTCATAACATAAATGAAAGTTCGTGAATAATATTTCTATTATGCCGTAATAGAACCAATTCAGCTAATGTAAAAAGTATAATATCTTATATGCATTTTAAAGTATCAAACTTAGTGGTTTGGTACTTTTATCTATATTAATCCATATAATAGTAAAATCTTTATAGGACTTACGAAATCGAGTTGCGTCCTTTCAAATTATCCATCGTCTTTATATATGTAGTTAATAATTAAAAAAGGAGATGGATTAAATGGAAGAAATAATTAATTACATATCAGGACTAATGGCTGATACTATTAAATCAGTTTTAACAAGTCTTTATCACAATTGGATCCCTTTAAGTTTGGCAATACTGACTGCTTCATTCATGAAGGTTTTTGTCAATGCAGACAAACTGAAAGATTCATTTCTCAAAAAGCCCAAGATTTCAATACTTGCAAGCGTTACTTTCGGAGCATTTACCCCACTATGTGCCTGCGGCACAATGGCTGTAGTTATTGGACTACTTGCAACAGCGTTACCATGGGGTCCCGTAATGGCGTTCCTTACCTCTTCGCCATTGATGAGTCCGGACACTTTCATCATGATAGCCGGTGTACTCAATTTAAGATTTGCAATTGCACTTACCATAGCCTCGGTAGCCATCGGTTTGATTTCAGGCGGGCTAACACATGTAATAGAGAAAAAAACTAATTTTTTGAAAGACCAGCTACGCTTTATTGGAAGTCCAAAAGATCAGACCTGTGGATGCAACAGCGCTGCTCCAGAGGTTGCCTGTGGTTGCAACAGCGCTACTTCAGAGGTTGCCGCCTGTGGTTGTAGCACAGCGCTCCCGGTAAGCGAGCAATCCATATCTGTAAAGACCTGCGGTTGCAATTCTTCAATACCTGTTTCAAACCAAAAAGCATCAGAAAATATGAATTCATTTACGAAAAAGATGAAGAAGCTTCGAATGAGGGAAGTCGGAAAAGCCTTGATCGATGTGGGTCTAAAGCAAATTCTTCTGTACTTTACAATCTTTGCGGGATTTGGTTACCTTATTCAATCCTTTGTACCTACTTCAGTAATTGTATCTCTTTTTAGCGGAAAAAGCATATTTTCAGTGCCCTTGGCAGCTTTGATTGGCTTGCCTCTATATGTTAGCGGGGAAGGAGCAATTCCACTCATAAAAGCATTGATGGATGGAGGTGCCGGTGAGGGTGCAATGATGGCATTTATGATAACGGGTCCTGCAACTAGCGCATGGGTAATTGCTGGAATAATGGCTTTTATGAAAAAAAGAGTAATTGGTTTATATGTTGGGTTTGTATTTGTAAGTGGAGTTTTGATAGGATATTTATATCAATTGCTAATTGCAATGGGGTTATAATTTTGAGTCAATGATAAGCTTGCTTACGGCTTGTCTTTTAGCAAACCGTAAGAAACGCATTAAATGTGTTTCTTACGGATGAATGGAGAGATGTGATATGTCTGGAATGATTTTTCCCGAGAATTTTATATGGGGTACTTCAACAGCTGCTTATCAAATTGAGGGTGGCTATAATGAGGATGGAAAAGGCGAGTCAATTTGGGATCGATATACGCACACATCTGGAAAGATACTAGGAAATGATACCGGTGATGTTGCATGTGACCACTATCATCTATATGAACAAGACGTAAAAATAATGAAAGAATTAGGGATCAAATCCTACAGGTTTTCAATTTCATGGCCGCGAATTTTTCCGGATGGAAGAGGAGAACCAAATAAAAAGGGAATGGATTTTTATCGGAATTTAGTTGAATTATTGAATGAAAATGGGATAAAGCCTACTGTAACGCTTTATCACTGGGATTTACCTCAGAAGCTGCAAGATATAGGTGGATGGGCTAATCGGGAGGTTGCAGAGCTTTTTGTACAATATTCGCGCTATATATTTCAGGAATTAGGGAATAAAGTAGCTATTTGGATTACTTTTAATGAGCCTTGGGTATCATCTTTTATCGGATATTGGTACGGAGGGCATCCACCAGCTATTTCAGATCTTTCCTTAGCCTTACAGGCGGCACATAACATAATGCTAGCACATGGTAAAACTGTTCGTGCTTTCAGGGAAATGGAAGTTCAAGGGGATATAGGAATATCACTTAATCTCAATCCTATCTATCCTGCATCTGAGAATGAAAATGATCTGCTTGCGGCTAGTCGATATAGTGATTTTCTTAACGCTTGGTTTCTTGATCCGATACTAAAGGGTAAATATCCTGATCAGCTTTTAGAATTGTTTTCAAACATTGCGGAGTTTCAAATTGAGCGTGAAGATATGGAAGTAATAAATTCACCGATTGACTTTTTGGGAGTAAACAATTATTCTTTTAACTCTGTAGTATATGACGCAAATAATTTACCACTTCAGTTAACCTTTGCTGATACCGGTAAGGCTAAGACTGATACAGATTGGGAGATCTATCCTAAAGGTATCTATGACTTGTTGTTACATTTGCACCAGAAATACAACGGAATTAAAATAATTATTACGGAAAATGGTGCGGCATTTAAGGATGAAGTTGATAAAGGTGGTAAAATAAATGACGATGAACGGATTAGCTACCTTAATGATTACATTGCTCAGATTTATCAGGCAATCAAGGACGGAGTCAATCTGAAAGGATATTTTATTTGGTCATTTATGGATAATTTTGAATGGAGATTAGGTTATTCCAAAAGGTTTGGCCTAGTTTATATTGATTATAAGACACAGAAGCGGATTATTAAGAAAAGCGGCTTATGGTATAAGAAAGTAATTGAATGCAACGGAATTAGTTAAATTCTGAAAAGTCTCCACCTTGTCTTTATGGTAAGTGAGGAGACTTATTTGCGTTATATTCGAGAACCTGTAGTAAGGAAAATAATCTGTGGGTTATCTACGTCTTTTACCTTCCGGAAATATATAGTACAATATATGAAAGAACACTCTCTGCATTTCGTGATGAGTGCACATTACGAAGCATCTGGCAGTAAATTTACCTGTAAGTAAGATGAGATGGGTTCTCGGCAATATCGTTATCTAAATTCAATTATAATCTGTTATTTGTACAGAAATAGTAGAAAGTTGTGTAGGTGAAAAGTATGGAATATAATACCGAACAAATCTGGGAAGAATTAAGTTTAGCACTTCGTTCGTTTATTTCTCGCAGGATTTCAGATTCCTCCCAAACCGAAGATATTTTGCAGGATGTTTTTATCAAAATCCATTCCAATATTGATCTTCTCAAAGAGAATACAAAAATTCGCAGTTGGGTATATCAAATTGCACGGAATACAATCATTGACTATTATCGAAAACAAAAAATCAAGCTGGAGGATATCGATGAGATACCTTTAGAAGATGAAAAAGCATTGAATGACATCAATAATATGATTGAATTAGAACCGGCTCAAAAGGTGGCAGCCGGTTTAAGAGGGATGATCGATGACCTTCCGGAAAAATACTCGCAAGCACTTTATCTAGTTGAATTTGAAGGGTTAACTCAGGTAGAACTAGCTGATAAATTAGGGATATCTGTATCGGGTGCTAAGTCTCGTGTACAGAGGGGACGCCAATTATTAAAGGATAGTCTTATGAAGTGCTGTCATTTTGAACTCGACCGATATGGAGCAATCATTAATATTCATCCTATTTGCTGTTGTTGCTGTCACCGTAAAATCGATAATTAACTCAAGGCAATCTCAGAAATTGATAGGTTAAATAATGCAGATAGTTCTCAGTTTATTTATTAATAAATACTATTAATAAGTATATTGAATCATTAAGACAGGCACCGATAACCCAATCTTGCGATGGTTCAATTGTTTTTGTCTATGCATATAATTTCCTATATTTAACAGGAGAACAATTATATTTTTGTTTAAATAAATGATAAAAATGGCTTAGGTTACTAAAACCGCAGCATTCACATATTTCCATAATGTTGTCTGTTGTCTGGGTTAGTAGATAAACAGCATACTCCAGACGTTTGTTATTAATATATTCTGTAGGTTTTACACCTAAGACCTTCTTGAAAACCCGGCATAGATGGTTTTTAGAACAAAAGGATAATTCAAGCATCTTTGGAAATCCGGATTGAAGATTTTCGATTCTTTGCATTTCAGTCAACATATGGTCAAGCCATTGTGGCCTTCCTCTGCTTTTATCTTCAGAATCAGAATATTGAAGAAAGTAGTCAACAAATATACTGGCTAAATAACACCTAGCATGAAAGGTAGTATGCTTGGCATGGGATGTTTGCATCAGAGATCCTATCTGTTTGAACTCCGACGAAATGAGTTCGAGTGCTTCTTCATTCGTATGAATACATTTTGGATATTCTATCACGGTAAGTCTTTGTAATTCCTCATTACATTCCAGAAAACTCTTTATGCTATGAAAAATAAGATTACTAAATCCTACATTTATGATACGAAAATTATCTGAATAGAAAAAATCGTAGCAATGGGTATCCTGGGGGCGGATAAATACCAAATCCCCCTTATTAAGGGTCTGAATTGCATTATTCACCATATGTAAAGCGGTTCCATCCGTAACAATAAAAAATTCATAGAAATTATGTGTATGTAATGGAGCAGTTTCTTTCAGGCTGGAATTACGGTAAAGTAACCCAGTATCTTTATCTAAAAAAGTATGTTCAATTCCATATACCGGTATACTCATATTTCCTTCAAACCTTTCTTTGGCTATTCGAATATCTGTACAAACAATATCAATATACTACAAAAAAGCGATAATTGTAAACAAGATTATTGCGAAGTACAGTGATATAGTATAACTAAAATACTTCTAAAAAATCTGAATAATTTTAAATAGGAAGTGATAATAAGGAGGAAATAACAATGAAACCAATAAAGAAAGCCAATGAAATGACACAGGAAGAGTTAGCAAGATATATAGACTATTCTGTATTAAAACCGGAATTTACAGAACAAGAGATTATTGATTTAACCAAGGATGGTGTTAGCTTAGGATGTGCGACGATATGTATCAACCCTGGATATATTGAACTCTGTGAGCCTATTGTAAAGGGTAGTGATACCCTGCTTTGCCCAGTATGTGATTTTCCTTTTGGTACAAGTTCCACAGAATCTAAATTGAAGCAGATTGAGATTGCTGCAAAATATGAAACAGTAAAAGAAATAGATATTGTATCAAACATTGGCTGGGCCAGAGCCGGAATGTATGAGAAGATTACGGAGGAATTAAAGTTATGTGTGAATGCGGCACATAAATATGGCAAAGAGATTAAAGTAATTTTTGAGACAGATGCTTTGAATGAACAACAGATCCGTGCATTGTGCCATTGCTGTATGGAGGCAGGTGTAGATTATGTGAAAACAAGTACGGGGTTTTTAACAGGCTTCCAATCAAAGGGTGCTACTCCTGAGATTATTAAACTAATGATGGAAGAAGTAGGAGATAGATGTAAGGTAAAAGGTAGTGGATGCATCCGATCAAGAGAACACTTTCTACAATTAATTGACATGGGAATTGATAGAATGGGAGTCGGATATAAATCGGTACATGATGTTCTTGGAGTTGATAGCCAGTAACTGACCTGTTTTTATAGGTTGTCTCAGCACCTCCAGAGTGTTCTTACTTATTTAGGGAGACTATATTCTATTGGAAATAGAGATACTTCCACTTCACTTTACTCACAAAAAACACCTCATGACATAATAGACTAAACCATAATAATTGTTAAAAAATATGGAATTATTTTGGTGAACTTTGAATGTTTTTATGATATAATTTCTTATATTGGAATTAATTTAAATATTTATAAGCTTTGTAGATTGATAACGATAGGGGGAATTCAAAATCATGAAAAAGTTGCCAGGGCTGATCGCTTTGATGATTGGTTTGCTTGCTGTGTATTTTCTTTTTCGCGGAAATACGGTAGTTGGGATAGTTGGTTTGATTGTGAGCGTGTTTGCCGGACTATACTTGCTCGGCAGGTCAGAAGAAAAGAAGGAAACCGAAAAGATCGAATTGAAGGTTGACGAGGAAGGAAAATATGCCGATTTATACGATGACGGAAACCTTGATTTTGAAAAGGCAAAGCAAATACAGGAAGAAATATTAAAGAATTCATCACAGAATGACCATTCAATGGAAGTTAATGCAGCAATCAAATTAATGCTGAACAAGGATTTCGAGGGTTCTATAAAGGCATATGAACGGATCATGGAAAAATATCCTGATTGCCAGGGGGTATGCCTTAGAGAAATTGGAGCGGCAGAATTCTATTTGGGTCACTATGAGAAGGCTCTTGAGAAATACATAGAAGCCAAAGACTGCGGTGAAGACGATGATATTACAGAGTACAATATATGGGAAGCTTGTGAAACCATATATAAGCTGAAAGGCACTACAGAATGCATAGAAAAATATATCGGACTGTACCCGCGGGGGCGGTATATTAAAAAAGCTAGCAAACTGGTTTCCTAACATTACTTCAGAAATGAAAAAGACCTAATGTTTTATGAAGGATAGCGGTAAGATTGCTGTACGCGGTGGTCTTACCGCTTGTCAAGCAGAAACAGTATGAAATGGGTTATATAAAAATTCATTTTGGGAAGGCCTCTAATATGATTTTTATTGATAATGAAAAGGAAATGTTAATTATCACTAATTATATAAATATGAAACGCTACGGTTATGCACTGGAGAGGGTATCCCGACTTTTGGAACAGGAACCCTCCGAAGCATATCTGATATATCTTAATGCGTACTGTCTGTATAAACTGGAAAGATATGAGGAAGCCATAGACTCATGCAAATCTGCTTTTGAAAATGGTTATAGTTCCAATGAATGCTTTTATCTGCTTTGTAGGATCCATACACAAACAGATCAATATGCGAAGGCGGAAAGCTTCCTTCTTTCAGCATTGGATGTCGATCCGCAAAATGCAGAGTATATTGCCTATCACGGATATCTTATGATGCTCTCCGGAAAAAACTACCGGGCTTTAGAGTTGATCAATCAGGCGCTTGAAATAGATCCTGAAAATCTTAGCGCCCTGCATTATAAGTTTTATTACTATCTGCAGCAGGATGACAGCTATGGTATAAAATCAAAGCTGATTGATAAATATTTTTCCCTTTCCACGGATGAGAGTGATAGGTTTCTTAAAGCAGGTTTACTGGACTATCATAGTTACAATTACGACTCTGCAGAGGAAAATTTCAGGCAGGCATTCCAATTGGATCCGACCAACATGTTTGTGCTGAGGATGCTTGAAATGACTAACCGGAAACCCAGATTTTTCTTTCGCTGGAAAAGAGTGTTTAGAAACTATATCATGAGAAAACTTAACGTACCACGTACAGTTTTAAAAACAAAATGGATTTTGTTTAAATGTGTAGGGTTTACGAGAGATACGATAATTTTTGTTGCAATTTTCGTAGGACTAATTCTGCTGCTATGTTTGATGGTCCTGAAAATATTTTTTTAATGGAGTGTGTATATGGAAAAAATACAAATCATGCGTAGTATGCTTGAAAAAAATCCTGAAAATGGGCTTGCCTGGTACTTGCTTGGAATAGAATATGTTGAACAAGGCAATGAAAGTGAAGCTTTATATGCATTTTCCCAAGCTTTGAATTTATGCGGTGAGGAGTTTAAGGATAATATTTTTGAACAACTTTCACGGCTTTCTAAAAAGAGGGAGAGGCATTCCCAAGCTGACAAGGCTCATGACTCAGGATTACCTGACTCATTATCTTCTCCAGGAGAGCAACGGTTTAATGATAAAGGCGAAGATGAAAATGGAGATGAAAATGAAGATGAAAATGAAGATGAAAATGAAAACGAACCTAAGGATGTGTACGAGGAAACACAGGAGAATGACGGCAAGCTTATACAGTTGAGTGTTATAAGAGGAAACAAGGGAAGTACGGACAGTTTTGGGGAGAATTGGAACAAGACAGCAGTTACTTTTGATAATGTCGGAGGCTATGATGATTTGAAAGAAATTATCAGAATGAAAATCATAAAACCTTTTAGCAGCCATGGACTATTCAGCAAATATAAGAAAAAAACTGGAGGAGGTATCTTGTTATTTGGTCCCCCAGGATGCGGAAAGACTTTTATTGCTAAAGCAACGGCAGGAGAATGTCAAGCAGGTTTTATGACTGTTCGTATCACCGATATATTGGATCCTTATCTTGGAGTCAGCGAGCAAAACATTAAGGAAATTTTTGCTAAAGCCCGTTCAAAAAGACCATGTGTAATTTTCTTCGATGAAATCGACACGATAGGCTTTAACCGGTCAAAGCTGACATCTGAGCATATGCGTCCTATCATTGATCAACTCCTAACTGAAATAGAAGGGATCGATACAGATACTCAAAATATGCTTATCATAGGAGCTACTAATATGCCTTGGGATGTAGATCCGGCATTTAAACGCCCTGGAAGGTTTGATAAAATTATTTTTGTTCCACCGCCGGATAAAAAGGCAAGAATAGCAATTTTAAAGTTAAAGATGGCCGGTCGACCACAAGAAGCTGTCATAGACTACCATGCTATTGCGGAAAGGACGGAACTGTATTCTGGAGTGGATTTAGAAAATGTTGCTGAAACTGCTACGGAAAATGTTTTGTCAGAAATAATGAAAACAGGTATTGAAAGACCCATAAACACAAGGGATTTGCTTAATGCTGTAGATGTCACCAAACCGTCCACGATTGAATGGCTTAAAACCGTCAAGAATTATGTAAAATATTCAAATCAGGCTGGTTTATATGATGATGTTGAGAAATACCTTTCACAGAAAAGCCGGCATATATAGATATTAAAGTTTATCAATAAAAGATGGTACTTATTAAATGTATGCTAAGATGTAGGAAAACCTTACGTAAGGAACTCCTATGAGAGAGATAACTGATTTTTTGAAGAATAGAATATAATTAACGGAACTAAAAGATTTTATTGAAGTTCATAGCTATTCTGATATGGTTGAACTGGTTATGATATGTTTGGAAAAAAGTTAATAACACAAGCGATGAAGAATTCCGGAAGGAGAAAGGACTACATATGCATACAAAAAACTCTTTAATCAAAGATATTGAACAAGCAGGCATTAGAAAAAATAGTACCTTGCTCATCCATTCTTCTATGAAAGCGGTTGGTTTGGTAGAAGGTGGAGGCGATACAGTTCTTGATGCCTTTATCGACTATATGAAAGAGGGTCTATTATTATTTCCAACTCACTCATGGTCGGATAAAAATTTGCGAGAGGGTATTTATGACCCCAAGACAGAAGCTTCCTGTGTCGGGATACTGCCCAATTTATTTATGAAAAGAGTAGGGGCTATTCGTTCAATGCACCCTACTCATTCGGTGACAGCCATGGGTAGCAGGGCACAGTCCTATGTACAGCGTGACAATGATATTCATACACCTTGTCCGCGAAACGGTTGCTTTGGCGGACTATATGATGAGGAAGCTCAATTATTATTCTTGGGTACTACACTTAAGACTAACACATTTATTCATAGCATTGAAGAATGGCTGGATATTCCTGACCGTATCAACCCACAATCAAAGAAAATCAAATTATTGCTCGAAGATGGCGATGTTCGTGAAATTGATTTTTATTGTCATTATTCGAGTTATGGAGATGTGTCACAGAATTATGATAAGTTGCTTATTCCAATGTTACAAATGGGGTTTGCTAAGCAAGTGAAAATAGGAGATGCTATTTCATATATAGTCGAAGTGAAGCCTATGGCAGATTGGGTCATAGGGTTGTTGAAGAAAAACCCGTCTTTATTTGATGACGATCAGCCAATCGAATAGTAATTGATATAAGGTTTTACAAGGGAAATGCTACAAAGAGTATAATAAACGCTGTTAAGGTAAGGACTAATCCTTACCTTAACAGCGTTTTATAGATTTCGTAAAATTGTTCAGGCATCAAAGACTGAATATGAAACGGCCTTTAATTAGTGGTAATAATCGTACCGCTTAACCCACTGTAAACATTGGCGGGCATTGTTCAGATGGTCGATATTAGTTTGCGGTGGATTATATTGACAGTTGCATTTTATTGTGATATTTAAATTAGTAAGAATTCTAACAATAAGAAAACTTACTAAATAGTGCTCTTATTGTTAGTAAATGTCGTAGGGGTTAAAAAGATTAAAATAAGAAAGGAAAATTATATGTTGATAACAGTTAAACGAAAGGATTTTGAATCATTGAACGATATTTCACTTATATGGATTTGTATTGAGCCTGCTATGCAACAGGCTCGAGGTAGAAATTTTGCAGTAAAGTCAGAGGTTTATGCCCATTTGACTCCTGGTCAGCGAGCTCTATTCATGTTTCAGATGCTGTATGGGCATACATCCAAAGGGGTTGAAGAGTTTTATTCGCATCTATCATATTTGTTGTCAAATGATGGTGTCTGGTCACAACTGAAAAAAGGAATGCAGTATTTTGGAGATTATAATATGATACAGATTCTTGAGAAGATGAATATCGTTTTTCAAAGCCTAACAACGGAAGAATTTAAAGAAAGTGTAGAACAGCATAATGCTTTAATCGTTGATATTGATAAAAATGCAGAATTATCTGCTTCAATGAGTCTTATTAATAAATCGCTTAGTGAGACTCTTCCTTTAACAATTAAGCTAGTTGCTACATATATCCGGGATAATGTAGATGAATACGTACAGTTAATTGATTAATATTATTTTTAGGAGATAATTATGGAAAATAGTAAATTAGAAGAATTAAATAAATTATATTTTAATTTGATACCATTATTCTATAAATGCAAGTCTTTCTATATTGATAAAAGTAAAGCAGATGATTTGTGTAATAAGAACCAATGTATGGCTATTATGATGATTGGTAAAGCAGAAAAAATTACACCTACTACGCTTAGTAAATTAATTAATATGGAAAAAGGAAGCTTAACGACATTAATTGACTCATTAGAAGAAAAGAAGTTAGTTATTAGAACCAGCTATCCTAATGACAGAAGAAAAGTATTATTGTCATTGACTTCTCAGGGAATAGAGTATATGAAAGCCATGGAAGAGCAATCCCAAAGAGGGTTGGCTTTCATGGTTGCTAACCTGGATGAAAATGAAATTGATCAAATGTATGACAGCCTAAAAACTCTAGTAGAAATATTAAAAAAAATTGCAGATAGCACTAGATGAAAAATAGGGAAGATAAAATGGATAAGTGCGTGCTACTATAGATATCATCAACAGGAAGAATATACAATTTTATAAAACAAAATTAATAAAAAATGAACGTATTTTAATGACTGTAAAATGTCCGATTTAATAGGAACATTTATTGTATAAAAATTTCTTCATGTTGTATATTGTTCTTAATAGCTGAATTCATGACTTTTTCAATACACTGGAATGTTGATAACATGCTTTGGTTAATTGTATTTTTATCAAGACTGCAGACACTGATCCGTAAAGAATTATCCTTGAAGAAGCAGGGTATAAACATGTCCTTTGTTCTTGCTACATAAATATTATTCGATTTTAATAATTCAGCCAGCTTGTTACTGCTAACATTCTTAGGCAATTCCAGATAACCGAAGAATCCGGTATTGGATAGGGATAATTTAAAACCCAACTTAGAGGCAGCTTCTACCGATTTCTTCATTTCAGTCATTCTGCTTTCGTATTCCCTTCTTATGGACTTGCAATGTTTTTCCAGCATGCCAGAATTGATAAATAACTGGAGGGCCGCCTGATTCAAGGTTGAATTACCTATGTCGTAAAGCTTTTTATATTTAAGGAAGTCATTAACAAGTAATTGCGGTAAGATAACTGAAGCGATACGAATGCCCGGCAGAAAGGACTTCGAAAAGCTTCTTATGTATATAACATTGGAGAACTGACTCATAGCGAATAAAGAATCATTTTTCGTATCGGTTTCAAGGTCTGCAAGATAATCATCCTCGACAATGTATATGTTATATTTCGCAGCAAGTGAAATGATGTTCAGTTTTTGCTCTTTTGTATAGGAGAATCCAGTTGGGTTCTGAAACCGAGGAATTAGATAGAAGAATTTTACGCTTCCGCTTCTAAATATCGTTTCAAGTTTTTCAAGGTCAATTCCATTGGCATTTCTTTCAATGCCAATCGTGTTACTATTCTCTATATCAAGAATTCTTAGCATACCTGAATAAGTGGGTTGTTCAACGAGTATATTGCAATTCCCGTTAGGAAAAGGCATTTTGGTAAGGATAAAAAGAGCCTGGTAAGCGCCGGCTGTTATGATCATATTACTTTCAGATGTAAAAATCTGCTCTTGACTATAATGCTTGGTAAGCGTATTCCTTAATCCTTCCAGTCCTTGAGGATCCGAATAAGTGAAGAGAGACTCCTTAAAGGAATCAATTGCTTGATTAAGACAATCCTTAAATTGCATATAAGGAAGCAGGTCATATGCAGGCACTGCTCTGGAAAGATCAGTCACCTGAGGACAGAGGGGTGAAATATCAGTATTTTGTGGCTTCATGGCATAATAACCGCTTTTAGGAACAGCATAAATGATATTTTCCTGTTCCAATTTCCTATATGCACTTATGATAGTAGAATTGCACACGCTCCATTTTTCGGCAAGTTCTCGTATTGATGGAAGCTTACTGCCGGGTTTTATTTTGGATGTTTCAATTTGTTCTTTTATATACGTTTTTACAACGTCATATCGATTTTCCATAGATGCTCCCTCTGACTGTATCTATACAGTTGAATAAATTAAATGTTGATTTATACAAAAAAACTACTAAACTTAAAACTGTACTAAAACACATTATACCATATAGATACAGAAAGGTGCAATCAATATGAAATCAAAAGGCGTTTATTTTATGATAGCTTCAAGTGTTTTTTTCTCACTGAGTGCTGTACTTGTAAAGTTAGTTTCAAGCTATTTTAACAGTTATTTTGTTTCGGTATCAAGATTTGTCATTGGTATAGTATTGGGTATTGCAATCTTGTTTTTTACTAAAATATCATTTAAAGTAAATGATAAAAAATCCTGGATGATACGTGGTATCGCTGGTTCTGTTTCCATGATCCTTTTTTATCTTGCGATTGAAATGACAAGCAGTGCCAGAGCAACATTGATGAATAATCTCTATGTGATATTTGTTGCTTTATTCGGATTTCTCTTTTTTAAAGAACGCATAAGAATCGTAAATATTTTCAGTATAGTATTATGCCTGGCGGGAGTGACGATTATATTCTATGATGGCAGTAAATATTCGTTATTGGGGGATGCTATAGGGATATTAAGCGGTCTTATTATGGGAATTGCAATTCATTATACAAAACGATCCAGTGAAAAGGAGCATCCAATTCTTGTATATATGTCAGCCTGCTTATTCGGGCTTATCTTTACTCCATTATCGTCTGTATATAAACCTAATCCAGGTATGATGCTGGTCATAATCATTTTAGCTATAGGAGTTTCTTCTTTTCTGGCTCAATGGTTTATGACAAGTGGGTACAGCAAGATTTCAACAATCAAGGGAAGTCTTATCTCTTATTTAAAAATTCCATTTACCGTGATTTTGAGTGCGATGTTCGGAGACCAGATTACTCTAAAATTCTATATTGGTACAATCATTCTTATTATTGGCTTATTGGTTGAAAGCGAATTGATCCAAAGCTTTGTTAGCCGAATCATAGTCCGAGGAAGGAGATCAATGGAATGACAAATCAAAATCATTTTATGAATGCTGGAATTACCAAATGGGATGGGAAGATCGGAAATTCCAGTTATACATATTACGGGAATATTTTTCTGATAGATCAATTTTTTATGCCTCAATTGAAGCGATTTACTCGTATTTGGATCTATGTGCCATCTGATTACGATTCTTCAACAAATCATTATCCAGTCTTGTATATGCACGATGGTCAGACGGTATTTGGTGAATGCAGGAACACCGATGAGAATAGGTTGTTTATGGATTTGATTCTGGAAAAACTATTATTGGATGAAAAAATGAGCGGTCTGATCGTTATTGCCATTGAAAGCTCTGATGAATTCAGAAGGCGGGATTTAAACCCTGTAAAGGTGTCTTCAACCAGTTCGGAACCAAGGATTGATGATTATGCTGAATTCATTGTTTCCACTTTAAAACCATTTATAGATAATCACTTTAGAACATTACCTCAAAGGGAGCATACGGGTATTGCCGGATTCTCTGCCGGAGCAGCCTGTTCTATTTATATCGGCTTAAAATTCCAGGAGGTATTTTCGAAAATAGGCGCTTTTTCACTTACACTTGCCAAATCCTTTTATAATACGCCGGAGACCATCACAGCCATATTTTCAAAAAGATGTATCATGAAAATATATATGGATGTTGGGAAAAAAGAAAGGCAGGGTTTGCCGGAGGAAATTAGGGAATATTTTGTAGATGATTTTGAAGATGCATTGAGAAACTTTAGTAATAAGTTGAGGGACTTTGGATTTGACCAAAGCGAGTTGAAATATTACATAGATGAAAATGGAGAACATTCACTGACGGATGCATCCAGAAGATTACCGGATGCACTTTCGTGGCTTTATTGCTAATGTTATTAATTTGCTTAGGCATTGTGAAGTATGACCAATCGAAAGTGGAAAATTATAGTGGTAAGAAGCTGGATTTACAGGGTGAGTGGTTCTAAGAGCATAATTAACCGCTGTTAAGATAAGGGTTTTGGCCTTTGCCTTAACAGCGTTTTAATTATACTAGATATAAATACTTAAAGTCAGAATTTGAAACAGTCTCTAATTAGGCTGTAATGACCGTACCGCTCAGCCCCTGTAAAC
The DNA here is from genome assembly GCA_023393095.1 of Bacillota bacterium. Classification (GTDB taxonomy): domain Bacteria; phylum Bacillota; class Clostridia; order Lachnospirales; family Lachnospiraceae; genus Mobilitalea. The sequence continues at coordinate 9,775 of JAEWMT010000036.1, read as the reverse complement.
ATTGGCGGGCATTGTTCAGATGGCCGATTATGGCTTTGCGGCCTTCTTTCTTTGTTACAAAATCTACACTTGCTTCAATCTTCGGAAGCATGGAGGTGATTGGAAATTGTCCTTCTGCTATGTATTTCTGTGCATCAGCCACGGTTAATGCATCCAGTGGTTGTTCATTCTCGGTTCCGAAATTAAGAGCAACCTTTTTAACTCCTGTTAAAAACAATAGAATGTCAGCATCCAGCATATCGGCAAGTTTTTCGCTTGTCAAATCTTTTTCTATTACCGCACTTGCTCCTTGAAGGATGGTTCCCTGTTCCAATACCGGTATTCCGCCACCGCCGCCGGCGATGACAAGTTGGTCTGCTTCAACGAGTGCCTTGATCGCATCAATCTCGTAGATATCAATCGGTTTTGGAGTTGCGACGATGCGTCGATAACCACCGTCTTCCTCAACCACATAATTTCCCTTTCGAACTTCTTCATCTGCCTCCTCTTTCGTCATAAGGCGACCAATAACTTTGGTTGGATTTTGGAAAGCAGGATCAAATGTATCAACACGTACCTGTGTGATAATAGTAGATACCGGCTTAAATATACCACGGTCTAAAAGTACGGTACGTAATGCGTTTTGTAAATCGTATCCGATATATCCCTGACTTAACGCACCGCAAACTGACATTGGCGCAACTGTGTAAGCATTATCCAAACGATTGAATTCTGTCATTGCACTGTGAAGCATACCAATCTGAAGGCCATTGCTGTGCGTGATAATTACCTTGTATTTATCCTCTACCAAATCGACAATTGCATGTGCCGCATTGATGATAGCTTTCTTCTGTTCCGGAAAGCTGGTTCCGAATGCATTTCTTCCTAAAGCGACTACGATTGTTTTTTTCTTCATACAAAAACCCCATTTCATCTTCGTAATATGATAATAGCTTGATTATATATACTAATATATCACACAAGGGCTTTTGATGTCAAAAAACTTCTTTCCAAATAAGGGGAGAGGTGCAATAATAATATAAATCATTTCTTGCTTTTTGTTTTATAATAATCACATTACTTATGTGTATTTCATATAATATTGAAAGAAATTAGTCAGGAGCTGACATAATGAATTATAATCCATATGGCAATTATGGCTTCTATACTTACGGTCAAACAACCCCGTTTATGCCGACAATGTCTACGATTATGACAGTTCAACAGACACAATCTGCTGATATATTTGTATATCCGCAAAATCTTCAAAACGCACTTGATTTGATACAGCAGGCACTTGCAGGTGAAACTGAGGATAGAATGTTTTATTCTTGGCTGATAGAGAATGCACCTTCAAATGAAGATCAACAGATAATTACTGGCATTCGTGATAATGAAATTGGTCACTTTGATTTGTTTCGGCAGCTATACTATGAATTAACTGGCATGATGCCCCAACAGGTACAAGGAGAACAGTTCACTCCGCCTGAAAGTTATTGTGCCGGATTAGCCAAAGCCCTGCTAGGTGAGCAGAATGCCGTGCAAAGATACCGCAAAATACTCTATGCAATGCAGCAGCGGGTGCATATTAATATGATGATTGAAATAATAACAGACGAGATTAGACATGGAATTCTTTATAATTACCTTTTTACTAAAAATGGTTGTTAAGGCTAGAAACACTCATTAAACAATTAAATCATAAAGCTTTAAAATTAATGATTAATATCAGAATGGATTTCTCAGTTATTTTTGAGAAATCCATTTAATATTTAAAAGATTAGTCTGTCAAAAATTAGATTTATGTAGTGAGTAGAATATTTGAGCATATATATTCATCTGGATTCGCCTTATCTTCAAGCGAAATGACTGTATATAAATACTTAATGCAATAATCATTTGAGTCGGTCTTCACCATCTGAATATATACGCATTTTCATTAATTTATTAATTTCTGACTTTTTTAATTATATGAAAGAAAATTAAATTATTAATAAAAGAATGAATTGTTAATAACACTTTTATTTCTTATGAAAGAACTGAACATTAAGTCCATTCGGATCTTTGATGGTGAAAAATTTAAAAGCTGGAGTCTCAAAAGGTCCGTTATGGATGGGAATGTTTTTTGTGTTAACGGTATCAAGCATAATTTCAATAGAATCCACAGCAAATCCAATCGATATGTATTCACAGAAATTAACATGATTTTTATTGGTATCCGCGAATAGTTCAACTAATGTTTCATTGTCAATTCCATTTCCCATAAAAGCAATTTCATTTCCTTGTCCAGCAGGAAAACGCTGCATTACTTTAAGATCCAACAAATCAGAATAAAATGCAATTGATTCATCTAAATTCTTTACATTGATTGTAGTCCATAAATATTTCATGTTTAAAAACCTCCCTGGTATAATGTGTTTAAAAAACTAATTATTTCTTGTACTATTATAAATAGAAATCTATAATATTAATAGAAGCTAAAACATACTAGTATAATTTGTAATAGGAAGGGATGATTATGAGTTTAGATAACGAGAATTATCGATATAAAGAACTGGCTGATTTTTTAAAAACGCGTAGAGCTAAAATTTTACCATCTCAGGTCGGACTTTTGACAACAGCGCGTCGACGGACTCCTGGTTTGAGAAGAGAGGAAGTAGCGCAGTTAGCTGGGATCGGATTAACTTGGTATACATGGCTTGAGCAAGGGAGACCGATTCATGTTTCTGCTTCGGTATTAGAAAGTCTCTCTAGAGTTTTACTGCTCGATAAACAGGAGCGTATACATCTCTACATATTGGCTAATCAGCCGTATCCGACAGATTCACCGGAATACCATGGAAAAGAAACTCCAGTACTTCAGCATGTTCTAGATAGCTTAAGCCTTTGTCCGGCTCTTGTTACTGACCAGCGTTGGAACGTCATTGCTTGGAACAAAGAGGCAAGTTTATTATTTGGTGATTTTACTATAATGAATGTTCGTGAACGTAATATTGTTTGGACGATGTTTACAGATCAAAAATATAAACAATTATTTACTGATTGGAATCTATATGCGAAGCGTTTACTGGGCGGTTTTCGTGCAACCTGTGGGCAATATATTGAAGACAAGTGGCTAGTTCAGTTTATTGATGATCTCAAATCGCAAAGTGCAGAATTTAATTTATGGTGGTCTTTACATGAAATCGAAAGTATTAGTGAAAAATACAAGCAATTGAACCATCCTGTTGTAGGATTATTAGATTTTGAGGTAAGCAACTTTGATGTATCTGATCATATGGGGTTAAAATTGATTGTACACGTTCCAACGCCAGGGACGGATACTGAAACAAAAATGAAATCATTGTTAGGGAATTGCAGTTAGATTATTTATCTTCCAACATTTAATATAAAAGCTCCTTCTTTGAGAAAATCGCATAGCTGATTTTATACATCACCAAGTTCCAAATTAGTGCAATCACTGGGGAGCAGCACAGTAGGATAAAAATCAAATAATCAGTAAAAACAATACCAAAGAAGATCATAATCTCATAGACACCAAAGCAAACTGCAGCGGGAACAATAAAGGAAATAAGTAAAAGCATACGAGCTTTTTCTGCACCGAACTTAAATAAAAGAGGGATGGACATACTTCCAAAAGTTACCGCAATCACCAAACCAACTAAAGTGACAAACAATATAGCTATAATGTTGGTTACTATACTATAATCAACTTTGTGGACGATGATGCCACCAATGGAACCAATCACCAGACCGTTTAAAGCACCGATAGAAGAGAAAATCAGCAGAATAATAAATTTACTTGCTACCATGTCTTTCTTGGAAACGGGGGTAACCATAGCGTATTTCATCCACTTGGAGCTGTCATCAAAGCTGAACGTTGTTATAACCATCATACTGCAAAGAATGCTACTGGTAATAATATAGGCTTCCGTTCCACTGTAAGGGATAATAATAAAAGCAAAAACCAACAACAATAATAACATAGATTTAGCGTTATGCCCTATATTATACAGATCTTTTATAATTAAACTTTTCATTTTGCCTGTTCCCCCTTTACATAGAGAAGTAGAATATCGTCAATAGAAGCATCGTCAACTACTGCCGTCGTATACTTGTTTTTTGCTTTTTCTTTATTGGCAACCAGCACATCCCATTGATAGTCGTGCTTACGATAGGCAAGAATCTCCGATTTATCGATTGTATCAAACAGCGCCGTCCCACAGCGAAGAATACCGTAATTATAACGAAGCTCGTCCTTTGACTTACAGAACAGGACTTTTCCCTCGTGAATAAAGGTTATGTAATCAGCTACTTTCTCCAAATCTGTTGTAATGTGTGAAGATATCAGAATAGAGTGATTTTCGTCCTGGACAAAATCGAGAAAAACATCTAACATATCGTCACGCATGATGGGATCAAGTCCGCTTGTTGCTTCATCCAGGATCAATAACTTTGGTTTATGAGAGAGTGCGACAGCAATACAAAGCTTCATTTTCATACCCTTGGAAAATGTTTTGATTTCCTTGTCAAGTGAGAGTCGAAACTTTTTTATGTAATCGTTGTAAACAGCTTCATCCCACTGTTGATAGGCGGCTGCTGAAATTCTACCGACCTTGGCCGGTGTGAGGGTTTCATAGAAGTTGATCCCGTCAAACACAACTCCGATGTCCTCTTTAATTCGCTTGGGGTTAGAGGATAGCTCCTGCCCCCAGAATGTAACGATACCTTCATCTCTTCTGATGAGATCAAGGATGGCATTAATCGTGGTGCTCTTACCGGCTCCGTTTTCACCAATCAGTCCCATGATAGTTCCTTTAGGAATATTAAATGAAACATGATCCAACTTGAAATCAGGATATTGTTTTGTCAGGTTCTCAACCTGTAAAATAGCTTCCATAGTTATTCCTCCTCATGGTAAAACATCGTCAAAAGCTCAACCAACTTACTGAGTGGTATATTGCTAATACGTGCAATATTAGCGGCCTCTTGCAAATGTTCTTCTGTTTTCCGTTGCTGTTCTTCTTGTAAAAAGTCTTTGTTTTGCGCCGATACAAAACTTCCTCGTCCAACAGTCGTTTCAATAAAACCATCCCGCTGCAAATCCTCGTAAGCCTTTTGTACGGTAATCACACTGACATGAATGGATTTTGCCAATGCACGCATAGAGGGAATAGAGTCGCCCGTCTGTAATTCTCCGCACATAATCATTGCTTTAATCTGCGAGGTTATTTGTTCATATATCGGCTTGCTCGTATTACTGCTGATAATGATTTCCATACAATTGCTCCTTTGTACTATAATGTACTTATAATATAAGTACATTATAGTTAGGTAAGGTATACTTTGTCAATAGTTCAAAAAAGTTTTCAAATACATTTAGAAAAGTACTAATTTATAAAGAACAATTTCTAAACTTTACCGTTTTCTATAAAAAATGATTGACCCTAACACCATGTCATAGTGTAAGATAATAACAGAGTGAAAGTAATAACAAAACCATGGCCGGCAAAGTTTGATAATTATTTTAAACTCAATAAATTTGGAGGTATTGCTATGAGAACAGTAAAACAAGTTTCAAAGCTGACTGGGATAAGTGTGCGCATGTTACATTACTACGATAAAATAGGGTTGTTAAAACCAAGTAAAGTTACAGACACAGGCTATCGGCTTTACGATGATGATGCTCTTATGACTTTACAGCAAATTTTGTTTTATAAAGAACTTGATATACCGCTCAAAGAAGTAAAAGAAATAATGTATAGTCCTAATTATAATAAAAATCAGGCTTTGGAAAATCAAAAGAAGCTGCTGATGCTAAAATGTAATAGATTGAAGGATTTAATTGAGCTTATTAATAAAACATTAAAGGGAGAAAAAACTATGAGTTTTAAAGAATTTGATATGACTGAATATTTTAAAGCAATGGAAGAATTCAAGAAGGAGCATGAAGATAAGATATTGAAATCTTATGGTAGCATGGATAAATATAATGAATTTATAGAAAAATGTAAATCCAATGAAACAGAAATTGCTAACATGGCGATAAAGCAATATGGAAGTATTGAAAAATATGTGGAATCTATGAAGAAAAATTTTAATAGTACAATGTTCACTTTAGTAGATCAAATTGATGAGTTCAAAAAGGATATTATGGAGGAAAAGCATCCCGAATTAAAAGAATTATATCGTGAGCTTGTATCTGATTTAAGTAAAGATCCTGCTTCTGAGGAGATTCAAAAAATTGCGGAAAGATTAAAGAACACTGCTCAAAGAGATTATGAAGTTTTTCAAATGGATAATGGAAACGATTATTGGTACTCTATCGTACAAATTTATCTAATATATCCGGATTGGATCAAGGCAGTTGATGAGAAATATGGTACTGGTGCATCAAATTATATTGGTAAAGCCCTAAAAATTAATTTAGGTGAAAAGAAACCTAAAGTAAATCTACTATATGAAAAACTTACCGCTGATCTATCAAAAAATCCTTACTCAGAAGAGATTCAAATAATTATTAGAGAAATTGTAGATGAAACAATAAAACAGCATGAAGCATTAGAAATTGAGGTGGGAGATAATTATTGGGGTTATACAGCAGAGAATTATTTGTCAGATTCTATTTGGAGTAAAGCAACTGATAAGAAATATGGTACCGGTGCATCTAAATTTATCGGTGAAGCATTAAAATGTTACTCTGAAAGTTATAAATAATGCATACTCAAAATAATATAAGCCGAAGCTTTATTTGATATCGAAATAGCAAAAATAGTCGAGAATTTTCATATAGAAAGCTTTATGATTAAGATTATTAGGAGGTGATTGAAATGAAGGAACAAGTTATGGCGGTACAGAGAATGCAGGATTATATTAATTTGCATTTAAGTGAGAATATTACGTTGGCAGATCTATCAAATGTATCCTTGTTTTCTCCTTGGTATTCCTATCGGTTGTTCATACAGTATACGAATCTGACACCTGCCGATTACATTCGTCGTCTGCGCTTATCAAAATCGGCATTGAGGCTTCGGGATGAAGCCTGCAAAATCAGTGATATCGCATTTGATCTTGGATTTGGCAGCGTGGACGGATATCAGCGAGCATTTTTTCGGGAGTATGGATGCAATCCTAGGGAATACGCTACTAACTCAATTCCTTTGTACCTGTTTACCCCCTATGGCGTGAAGTTCAAAGAACTCAGAAAGGAGTCAAAAACATTGGAAAATATAAGGAATATATTTATTCAAGCAATTGATAAACCTGCGCGTAAGGTCTTAATCAAGTCGGGCGTAAAAGCGACAGATTATTTTGCTTACTGTGAGGAGGTGGGTTGCGAAGTATGGGGATTGCTCACCAGCATGAAATCCATCAGCGGTGAGCCGGTATCTATGTGGCTTCCGATGCAATACCGTAAGCCAGGTACTTCCGAATATGTACAGGGTGTGGAGGTAGCCACAGATTATGACGGAGAAATTCCCGAGGGCTTTGATGTGATTGAGTTACCGGCGGCAAAATATCTGATGTTTCAGGGGGAACCTTTTGCGGAAGAGGATTACTGTCAGGCAATTGAAGAAGTTCAGGCAGCAATCAAAAAGTATGACCCAGCTGTAATAGGGTACACCTGGGATATTACGAATCCTCGCATTCAATTAGAACCGATTGGGATTAGAGGATATATCGAACTATGCGCCGTTCGGTAAACATTCGTTATAATGAAAGTGTAAAAAAAGACCCTCTAATTTAACACCAGCCCGAAAGCTGGTGTTATTCTATGAATCATTTTAATTAGGAGAAAAATTATATGAACGAAGCAATTAAAGTTGAAAAGATTTCTAAATCTTATCATGGACTGCAGGCAGTTAATGACCTGAGTCTATCGGTTGGATATGGCAAAGTATTTGGACTGCTGGGTGCAAACGGTGCAGGTAAAAGTACCAGTATCGAGTGTATCCTCGGAACAAAAACGCCGGATAGCGGTACAGTGTCCATCATAGGTATGAATCCGAAAACAGATCGAAAAAAACTGTTCAAAAAGGTGGGTGTTCAATTTCAGGAGGCGAATTATCAGAATCAAATTACCGTGGGAGAGCTTTGTGAGGAAACGGCGTCATTGTATAAGCAAGCTGCAGACTGGCATAAGCTGCTTTTACAATTTGGTATTGAGGATAAAATCAAAAGTTCAGTTAAAGACCTTTCCGGTGGTCAAAGGCAGCGACTTTTTATCGTGCTCGCTTTGATACCCGACCCACAAGTAGTCTTTCTGGACGAATTGACGACCGGGTTGGACGCCAAAGCCAGACGAGGAGTATGGAAAATACTAGATGATCTTAAGCGAAATGGACTGACAATAATCCTAACATCTCACTTCATGGACGAAGTTGAGGTACTGTGTGATGAAATTTGCATTTTGAAACAAGGCGAGACTGTGTTTTACGGTACGGTTGCGGAGGCAATTGCAAACAGTCCCTATGAGAAATTTGAAGATGCGTATCTCTGGTATACAGATGAGGAGGATAATGAAAATGAACACTTTTAAAAAGATGCTTAAAATAGAGTCGAAACTCTCCCTACGTGATATGAATATGGTTATATTTGCGATTATTATGCCACTTGTGATAATGATCCTTCTTGCTATTGTTTATGGAAACAAGCCGGCTTTTGACGGCGCCGGATATACATTTTTGGAACAGTCCTTTGGAGCACTTTCTTCAATTTCAATCTGTGCAGGTGGTTTAATGGGATTACCAATTCTGGTGTCTGATTACCGGGAGCGTAAAATTCTGAAACGTTTTCAGGTTACACCGGTTACCCCCGCTATGATTCTTTCGGTGCAGGTGGTCATCTACACGCTGTATAGTGCCTGCTCTCTGCTGCTCCTATGGATAGTGGCAAAGCTGTTCTTAGGATTTCAAATGCATGGCTCATTTTTTGTATTTTTTGGCGGTTGGCTACTGGTGCTGGTATCTACGCTCAGTATCGGCATAATGGTAGGAGGTATCGCAAAAAACAGTAAAAAAGCCAGTATAATAGCCAGTATTTTGTATTTTCCCGTGCTGGTTTTTTCAGGTGCAACTTTACCCTATGAGGTCATGCCCACGGCGCTGCAAAAGGTCAGTGACATTCTTCCATTTACACAGGGGATTAAATTGCTGAAAGTAGCCTCCCTTGGCCAACCGATGGATAGTGTGCTGGTTCCCATATTTGTGACAGTGGTATTGGCGATGATTTGTATTGGTGTTTCGTTAAAGACCTTCAAGTGGGAATAGATATACTGTAAATATTATTTATAGTGCAATGATGATTCCTTGCGACGCAAAGCTGAAGCATACCACCGAATTTCCATGGATACTTTAGGGATTCTTGCATCTGGAATATTAAAATTGGATATGATATACTCAAAAGTAGGTAATAAGAAACTGATAAGCGATAGATTTTGTATACACAACAAATATTCTTCCGGAGTGTAAGAAAAGTATGATACAGTTTCGCAATCACCAACTTGATTATAGTTAGAAAGGTGAAAATATGAGCAGAATGCCTGCGTTATTTGTAGGACATGGATCCCCAATGAATGCAATTGAAGTTAATCAATTTGTCGAGGTATGGAAGGATCTGGGCAATAAAATTCCTAAGCCAAAAGCAATATTATCCGTATCAGCTCATTGGTTTACGAGAAATACCCGGGTCATGACCTCAGAGGCTCCAGAAACGATATATGACATGTACGGTTTTCCGAAGGAGCTTTATCAAATTATTTATAATGCAAAAGGATCCCCACATTTTGCTGAATTGG
>JAEWMT010000081.1 GCA_023393095.1 Bacillota bacterium | reverse complement strand
ACAGTTCTATTATAGCTTTAATAATTTAAAAGTAAATGTAAAATAAACTAGTAAAACCAATAAAGTAGAGGTTGAGATTACAATAAACTGCAAAGTAATCTAGAGGAATTTCTATTTACATTCAAGGAATTTTTATTTTTTATTTTTATTTGATTTTTATAAGAATTATTATCGGATTTGATTGGATTTTGTTCCTTAATGAAAGAACAAAAGGACTATGAAGTGTACATGTTCTTGAACTCCGTAGGGGTACAGTCCTTAACAATTTTAAACATACGAATGAAAGAAGAGAGACTGCCAAATCCACAGCGAAGGGCTACTTCAGTAATGCTAATATCCTTATCCATCAGCAGTTTCTCTGCACTTTCAATTCTTTTTTTATTCACATACTTATAAAAAGAAATGTTCGTAAATTGCTTGAAAAGTCTGCTAAAATGATATTTGCTAAAGCCTGAAATGTTTGCCACATCATCTAAATCTATATCTTCACAGCAGTGCTCATTGATATAATCGCAGATAAATAGAAAACGTTCGGTATATTCACGTTGTTTGGTAATGCTGTTATCAAAATTCTTGGCATTCGGAGAACAATTCCTACCTATTAATACAAAGATTTCGATAAATTTTGCATAAATGGCAGCTTCACTTAAATAAGCATCATTAAAATATTCATCATATATTTCCATCATAAGTCTTTGTATTTGTTCATGAGCCTCAGGTACGTCCTCTGTTGTAATTAAGAGTACTGGAGATATCAGGGAAAGGGTAGCTTCCAATTCTTTAATACCATGTAATAATGTAAAGTCTGCCTGAAAAATGAGCCGCTTTCCTACCTCTGCTTTCATACTGTGGACAATGCCCGGATTTATTACCAGGATATCCCCTTCACGCAATGTGTATAAGGTATTGCAGCAGGTGACGTGGTACATATTATGAATTGGCATTATTACTTCAATCGGGGCATGCCAATGGCAGGGATATTCCTCGTATTCCTCATTTGCATAAAAACGTATATTTGTATTTGTTTTGAAGTTTACGGTTTCTTGTATTCCATGAAGAGTCTCAATCATGTAAAGCCACTATCCCTTCATAATATTCATTATGGAGTCCTAAAAATTGCTCCCTAATCAATTAAATACTAATATAAATTGCCTCATAAATCAATATGAAATATTAAACTGTATATAATATAAAGAAACTGAATAACAAAAGTTCACATAATATGCAATTTAATACATAAAAAGACAAAATACGATAGCAAGAAATAGTAGTTAATAAGTTGATATAGAGAAAGTAAAACAGATTGCACAATATAGGTTTTATAATTATGACGATAAAAGTATTAATTAACAATAAATATGGCGTATATAAGTGCAGATTTATACAATAGGTCAATTAAAACACCTTTAATTTAATTAAAAGTATCTATATTGAACAAATAATAGCAAGATTTAATAAGAAGATAGCAATTTATGCGGAGCCTGTCTGGAGATAATTTGATAGAATATTTTTGTAATATAAATTACATACTATATTATTTAGAGGAGGGAAATATATGAAACGTTTTATTGCTTTGTTAATCGCTTGTGTATTCGTTATGTCCATGACTTTAACAGGATGCGGCAAAAAGACGAATGACGCCAAAGACGGTGGGGCAAGTAATCCTACCAAAAGTGCTACCGGAGCAGACACTGATAATAGCGCGGCAGCAAAAGTAACTGATGATCCAAATGTTAAGACATTAAACGTTTGGGCTTTTACAGACGAAGTTCCCAAAATGCTTGATAAATATAAGGAACTTCACCCGGATTTCCCATATGAAATTAAAACCACAGTTATTTCAACAACAGAGGGTGCATATCAGCCCGCTCTTGACCAGGCTCTTGCAGCCGGTGGAGCAGATGCTCCTGACATTTTCTGTGCGGAGGCAGCCTTCGTTTTGAAATATACACAGGGTGATGCTTCTCAATATGCTGCACCATATAAAGATCTCGGTATTGATGTTGACAATCTTTTAAAAGAGGCTGATATAGCTCCATACACAGTTGACATTGGAACAAATACCGATGGTAAGCTTGTAGGTCTTGGATATCAGGCAACCGGTGGCGCATACATTTATCGTAGATCAATAGCTAAAGATGTATGGGGTACGGATGACCCTGCAACTATTAAGGATAAAGTAGGTCCGGGTTGGGATAAATTCTTCCAGGCTGCTGATGAATTGAAAGCAAAAGGCTACGGTATTGTTTCTAGTGATGGTGATATATGGCATGCAGTTGAAAACAGTTCCGAGAAAGGCTGGGTTGTCGACGGAAAACTTCATATTGATCCTAAGCGTGAAGAATTCTTAGATTTCTCCAAAAAACTTTATGATAATGATTATTCAAGTAAAACAATAGATTTCCAAGATGCTGCTTGGTTTGCTGATATGAAAGATGGCGGCAAGAAGAAAATCTTCGGATTCTTTGGTCCTGCATGGCTCATTAACTATGTTTTAGCAGGTAACTCCGGTGGTAAGAAAATAGGCGAAGGTACCTATGGTGACTGGGCAGCGTGTGAGTCTCCAGTCGGCTTCTTCTGGGGCGGCACATGGGTTATGGGTAATAAAGATACCAAGTTAAAGAAAACAGTTGGTGACATTATTAATTGGATTACACTTGATAGCTCAGAAAATGGTCTCCAGTACTTATGGGCAAACGGTAAGCTTAATGATGCTGGTACCAAGGATGCAGTTGCTTCCGGTACAGTTATGAAGAAATCTGATGGTAAAGTAGACTTCCTGAATGGACAGAATATGTTTGATGTATTTGTTCCAGCTGGTAAGAACGCAACTGGTAAGAACAAGACTCAGGTAGATGAATCAATCAACCTCATCTGGCGTGATCAGGTTCGTGCATATGCAGCAGGTAAGAAGACACGTGAGAAAGCCTTGGCTGATTTTAAACAAAAAGTTGCAGATAAACTGGATATTCCATCTGAATAATTCTACCTCTTTTCTGGGGCGGGCGAATGCCTTTTCGACCGCCCCAAATTTATTATTACGATGAATTGGTAGAGGTCTCGTGTGAATAGTTTCGCAAAAGGTATGCGAGTCCAAAGCCTTATGTACGAACAATAGAAAAATGGATATTCTTCAGGATTTAAAATTCATACTACGCATATACAATGCAGTCTAGTATATACTAATTAAGCTTACTTATAATACAAATACGATTTATTTATTACGGAGGTGAACGCTTATGCGGCGCAAGAGTGTCAGCTATGCGAAATATGGTTATATATTTTGTATACCTTTTGTACTTGCATTCCTAATTTTTTCATTATATCCCCTAATTTATACTGCCGTCATCGGCTTTACTGACTTCAAAGGTTTAACTGCAAGAGATTTTCATTTCCTTGAAAATCCTTTTCAGAATTTCGAAATGATTTTAAAAAACCCATCCTTTAAGAAGTCATTAATGAATACGGTAGTCATCTGGATTATCAATTTTATTCCGCAAATACTTCTTGCGTTATTGCTAACCGCATGGTTTACCAACCACAGACATAAAATAAAGGGGCAGGGTGCATTCAAGATTCTATTCTATATGCCGAATATAATAACTGCTGCTTCGATTGCAATCTTGTTTAATTCATTATTCGGATATCCGATAGGACCGGTTAACGACCTGTTAAAGATGTTCGGCTTTGGAGCACAGAACTTCCATGTTCAACAATGGACCTCTAGGGGTGTTGTAGCATTTATTCAGTTCTGGATGTGGTACGGATATACGATGATTGTGTTGATTTCAGGTGTATTGGGCTTAAATCCTGAACTTTTTGAGGCATCGGAGATAGATGGTGCATCAAGCGTCCAAACATTTCTATATATTACGCTACCAAACTTAAGGACAATCTTACTTTATACGATGATTACAAGTATGATCGGTGGTTTACAGATGTTCGATATTCCAAGATTATACCTTTACGGTGGTCCTGACGATGCTACACTTACGACAAGCTTGTTTATTATGAATCAGGCCTTTAGTGGAAGCTATCTTTATAATAAAGCGGCGGCTACAAGCATGATAATGTTTGTTATTATTGCAATACTATCGGCAATCATCTTTTATATTATGCGCGATAAAGACGCTGCGAAGCTAAGAAAAATCGAGAAAAGGCAGATAAAAGCTGAGAAAGAGGCAAGGAGGGCAACAGTATGAAAAAAACTAGAAAATCCGGTCGCATATATAAAATAGTTGTTTACGTTGTCTGCATCTTTCTGGCTGTTTTGAGTATATTTCCATTTTGGATTATGTTTATGAATGCTACCCGCGGAACTTACGAGATCCAACAGAACTCAGTAGCATTATTTCCATCCAAATTCTTAATGAGTAATATTCATATATTACTTGGTAAGAGTTTTAATCCAATAACAGGTTTTGTTAATTCAATGATAATATCCACAGGGGTAACTGCATGTACTGTATACTTCTCATCGCTGACTGCTTATGCCTTAGTAGTATACAGTTGGAAACTGCGTCAGGCATTTTTCACATTCATATTGGCAGTCATGATGATTCCTATACAGGTAATGAGTATTGGTTTTTATCAGTTTGTGTATCATATCCATATGACGAATAATTTCTTACCTCTAATATTACCGGCGATAGCTGCACCTGCAACGGTTTTCTTTATGCGGCAGTATTTACTTGCTACGCTGTCACTTGATATTGTAAATTCAGCTCGAATTGACAGTGCCGGTGAATTTAAAATATTTAATAGAATTATATTACCAATTATGAAACCTGCAATTGCCACTCAGGCCATTTTCTCATTTGTATCAAGCTGGAATAACTTGTTCTTGCCGTTGATATTACTTACCGATAGTGATAAATATACAATGCCAATCATGGTAAGCTTACTACGTGGTGATATTTTTAAAACAGAACTTGGATCCGTTTACGTAGGTTTAGCAGTTACAGTATTACCTTTGTTTATCGTATATTTTCTACTTTCGAAATATATTATAGCGGGGGTTGCTTTGGGTGGCGTAAAGGAATAAAGTGAGACATTTTGTTAACCTACAGCTTGAATTTAGATAATAAGGAGAATAAGAATGACACGAGAAGAAGCACGAAGGAAAGCAAAAGAATTGGTTGCAAAGATGTCACTGGAAGAAAAGGCATCACAATTAAGATATAATTCTCCTGCAATTAAAAGATTGGGGATTCCTGATTATAATTGGTGGAATGAAGCACTTCACGGCGTTGCAAGGGCTGGTACTGCCACAAGCTTCCCACAGGCAATTGGTTTGGCGGCCACCTTTGATAATTCGTTGATCGGAAAAATAGCTGACGTGATTGCTACCGAAGGAAGGGCTAAGTATAATGAATACAGTAAACATGGGGATCGTGATATCTATAAAGGTCTTACCTTCTGGTCACCGAATGTTAATATATTCCGTGATCCGAGATGGGGTAGGGGACATGAAACCTATGGAGAAGATCCTTATCTGACGAGTCGCATGGGTGTAGCATTTGTGAAAGGGTTACAGGGAGACGGGGAATACTTGAAGGCTGCTGCCTGTGCCAAGCATTATGCAGTACATTCCGGACCTGAGGCAGAACGTCATTCCTTTAATGCCATAGCTTCACAAAAAGACCTATATGAGACCTATCTTCCTGCTTTTAAAGCATTGGTTCAGGAAGCAGACGTTGAGGCTGTAATGGGAGCTTATAATCGTACCAATGGTGACCCCTGTTGTGGAAGTAAGACTCTGATTGGAGATATTCTACGTGGTAAATGGGGATTTGAGGGTCATTTTGCTTCCGACTGTTGGGCTCTTAAGGACTTTCATGAACATCATGGCGTAACCAGTACTGCAGAGGAATCAGCAGCAATGGCTCTGAAAGCTGGCTGCGATGTGAACTGCGGTAATATTTACTTATATATATTAAAGGCATATCAGGATGGTTTAGTGACAGAGGATGATATTACAACTGCCGCGGAACGATTATTTACCACCAGATATTTGCTGGGACTTTTTAATGAGAATGAGTTTGATAGAATTCCATATGAAGTGGTTGAGTGTAAGGAGCATCTTGATGTTGCAGATAAAGCAACTGAGGAATGTTTGGTACTTCTTAAAAATAATGGTATTTTACCTATTAATAAAAATAAAATAAAAACTATAGGTGTAATTGGCCCGAATGCAAATAGCAGAAGTGCTTTGATTGGTAATTATCATGGTACATCATCAGAATATATAACCATTCTGGAGGGCATTCAAAGAGAAGTTGAAGGTGATATTAGAGTATTATATTCGGTAGGCTCCCAACTAAGTAAAGATAAAACAGAGGTTCTTGCATGGGATAATGACCGGATTAGTGAGGCAATTATTGTTGCTGAGCATAGTGATCTTGTTATTCTGTGTTTGGGATTGGATGAGACACTGGAGGGAGAAGAAGGTGATGAAGGCAACAACTATTCTTCTGGAGACAAAGCTGATTTACAACTGCCCAAAGTTCAGAGAACTCTTATGGAAGCGGTGAAAAAGGTAGGGAAGCCGACAATTCTATGTGTTAGTGCAGGCAGTGCACTTGATTTATCGTATGCACAGGATAATTTGGACGCTATACTATTTACCTGGTATCCGGGTGCCAGAGGCGGCAGTCGTATTGCTAAGACGTTGTTCGGCAAAAGTTCACCTTCTGGAAAGTTGCCTGTCAGTTTTTATCGAAATCTGGATGATTTACTTCCGTTTAATGACTATTCCATGGATGGTAGAACTTATCGCTACTTTACGGGAGAAGTTCTATACCCCTTCGGATATGGACTTACGTACGGAGATTATATTGTAAATCAGGTGGATTATGTAGATGGTAAGATTAAAGCTGAGATAACTAATATAGGTAATTATGATACAGATGATGTATTGCAGGTCTATATTAAAAATCTAAATTCACCCTATGCTGTACGAAATCACAGTCTTTGTGCATTTAAGCGAGTATCTCTGAATATAGGAGAAACACAATATATCGAACTACCAATTCGGGAAGAAGCTTTTCAGGTCGTAGATAATGAGGGGAATTATATACAGGATGGTAAGGACTTTGTTTTATATGTAGGGTTTGGTCAGCCTGATGTTAGAACACAGCAGCTTACACAGAAAAACTGCCTTAAGATTAATGTAAAAAAATAGAATAAAGTTATTTGCTAAATGAGAAGTAAAGCTTGTGGGTTGTGATAAAGTGACCTGCTTTCTTTACTTTTCATTTTTTATTTTTATTAATACGATTATGATAAATATAATTTTCACGTACCATTTTTGTTAATTTGTGGCGATGAGTAAATAAGCGTGAGAATTTGACCTTCAAGCCGCAAATAATAAATATAATCCAGATGTTTGTTATATAAATATATAATATATAAATTAGACATAGAATTTTAAGAACAATTTTATTGATTTATGGTAAAACTATATATATAATGAGTTATACGGTTAAAATTAGTAAAGAATTATGCAGTCTGTAAAAAAAGTAGGATCTGCATTTTATAGATAGAGCAAGTATCCGGTTACGCAAGATATTTTGAATGCTCGGATGGTAGATGAATAGGAGGATTTGATGGATAATAATAAAAAGCCGAATAAGAATGGTATGCCAAATAAGGTTGCCATTATCATTATATTAGTTTCTTCCTTAGTGATCTGGTATATGTTTACACTAGTATCACAGGAATTAACAAATGGTACAAAAAAAGAAATAACTTACAACAAATTTGAGAAAATGTTAAAAGATGGTGAAGTAGAGTCTGTTATCGTTAAAGGTCAACAGATATTGATTACGCCCAAGAATCAAGAAAACGTGACCTTCAAGACAACTTATTATACAGGTTATATGTATGATGATAAGCTGATTGAAAAGTTGGATGCTGCACCTAATGATGTTGAATATAAGCAGAATATTGAAACCAACAACTGGCTGAGCTCAATTCTTTCCATGATACTTCCCTTAATAGCAATTTATGTCGTCATGTGGTTCCTATTCAGGGCGGTATCGAAAAGCAGCGGCGGTATGATGGGCGTTGGTAAGAGTAATGCCAAAGTATATGTGGAAAAGCAGACAGGTGTAACCTTCAAGGATGTTGCCGGTGAAGAAGAGGCAAAGGAATCAGTTACTGAAATTGTGGATTTCCTTCATAATCCGACTAAATATACCAAAATTGGTGCAAAATTACCAAAAGGTGCTTTATTGGTAGGACCTCCTGGTACAGGTAAAACCCTGCTTGCCAAGGCGGTAGCCGGTGAAGCCAAAGTACCTTTCTTCTCACTGTCCGGTTCTGATTTTGTAGAGATGTTTGTCGGTGTGGGTGCTTCAAGAGTAAGAGATTTATTTAAACAGGCTCAGCAGTCTGCTCCCTGTATTATATTTATTGATGAGATTGATGCAATAGGTAAAAGCCGTGATTCCCATTATGGCGGGGGTAATGATGAACGTGAGCAGACCTTGAATCAGCTCCTTTCTAATATGGATGGGTTTGATTCCTCCAAGGGTCTGGTGGTTCTTGGTGCAACTAACAGACCAGAAGTACTTGATAAAGCACTCCTTCGTCCAGGACGTTTTGATCGAAGAATTATTGTTGATAAACCTGATCTAAAGGGTAGAATTGATATACTTAAGGTTCATGCAAAAAATGTTTTAATGCATGATTCTGTGGATCTTGAGGCAATTGCTAAGGCAACCTCCGGAGCTGTAGGTTCCGACCTTGCCAATATGATTAATGAAGCAGCAATCCTTGCTGTTAAGAAGGGCAGAACTGTTGTAACACAGGATGATTTATTTGAATCAGTTGAAGTAGTTATTGCAGGTAAGGAGAAGAAGGACAGAATCCTTGGCAAGGAAGAAAAACGAATTGTTGCATATCATGAGGTAGGTCATGCATTGGTTACGGCCTTAGAGAAGAATGCTGAACCGGTTCAGAAGATTACTATTGTACCAAGGACGATGGGTTCCCTTGGTTATGTAATGCAGGTACCTGAGGAAGAAAAATATCTGATGAGTAAGGATGAAATCCTTATCCGGATTGTTACTCTCTTCGGAGGTCGTGCAGCTGAGAAGCTGGTGTTTAATTCAATTACAACCGGTGCATCAAATGATATTGAAAAAGCAACCTCTCTTGCAAGAGCGATGGTTACACAATACGGTATGTCCGACAAATTTGGTCTCATGGGTCTGGAATCTATAGAGAATAAATATCTTGACGGCAGATCGGTTCTAAACTGCGGTGAAGAAACTGCCGGAGAGATAGATAAGGAAGTAATGCAAATTCTCAAGGAATGCTATGATAAGGCAGAAGAGCTGCTCGCCGGAAATCGTGAGGTTCTTGATCAAATTGCGGAATATCTGATTAGTAAGGAAACAATTACCGGAGATGAATTCATGAAGATCTATCGTGAAATTAAAGGAATTCCGGAAGAAGTAAAGATAGAAGAAAAGGAAGAGAAACAGCTGGAATTTGTTCAGACAGATGCAGTAAAATTTGAATAAACTTGAATAAGTTACAGAAAAAGGGCTGTCGAAATTTAGATATATGAAATAAGGGACATCGCATAATCTCCAAACAGTACATTAAGGAGATAATGCGATGTCCCTTATTTCTCTGAAAGCTATTTCGTTGGCTGTCTCTTTTATGTTATATCTAAATTCCGGGTATTCCTCTTAAATTCAATTTAGAAATTGGTGTATTCGTCTGTCCGACCTCAGCAAATCCAAAGGTACCATGGCAATCGGAACCGCAGGTAATCAATAAATCCTGTTCCTTACATATTTGAAGGCAGATTGCTGTAATATCGCTTTTATGAGTAGGATAATAGCATTCAATGCCATCCAATCCATAACTTATGAAGCGAAGAAGCTCCTTTTTAAAAATATGAATGTCTTCTTCTTTGATAGATACACCAGGATGGGCAAGAACGGCCTTCCCACCGGCTTTATGGATATACCTACAGACCTCTTCGATGGATAAAAAATTAACACATTGATAAGTGCAATTATATTTTGGATAAAATGCAAAACCCTCCCGCAAACTATCGGTCAGACCCTTTTCCATCAGATAATGAAGGGCTTTCCAGCCACCCTTTGCCCTATCATAAGTATAATTCATATAGTCTGTAACGGAGATATTGACATAGTCCTCCTGCATTTTCTCAATTAACATGGAATTTACCGTATCAAGCTTAGTATGGTTTTGGTGGACAAAGTCTAGAAATTCTTTATTCTTTAGATTCATGCCATATCCAAGGATATGAACGTTATTTCCATGATCCAGAGAATCTAGTTCAACACCGGAGATATACTTGATATCATGGTTTTGACAAAGTTGTTGAAGCTCCAGGGTTCCTTCCAGAACGTCATGATCTGTCACTGCGAGAACACCAACGCCTTTTAACAATGCCGTGTTAAGAATTTCTTCCGGAGACATCGTTCCATCCGAATAATAAGTGTGAATATGCAAATCTGCAATCGTTCCTGTCATTTTATCCCTCCTCAATTAATTATAGCCATTATATATTAGAAATGGTTAAAAGGCTACTGTTCCTTATAAATTGACTTAATATTTCTGCTGATGTACAATATCTTTATGAAAGTTTTTATTATTTATTCAAATACTAGTGAACAAATTCAATCTAGTCAGGAGCAGTTATGTTTCATATAGAAGAAGAATTAAAAAAGTTACCGGCAAAGCCGGGTGTATATATAATGCGTAACAAGAGTGATGATATTATCTATGTAGGTAAGGCCATTGTGCTCAAGAACCGTGTACGGCAGTATTTTCAAAGCAGCCGGAACCATACCGAGAAGATCAGACAGATGGTGCAAAATATTGACCATTTTGAATATATCATCACAGATTCGGAGCTGGAGGCACTGGTTCTTGAATGTAATTTAATCAAGGAGCATATGCCAAAATATAACACGATGCTTAAGGATGATAAAACCTATCCATACCTTCGTGTCACATTAAATGAAGCATTCCCAAGAGTATCCGTCGTACGGGAACAGAAGAAGGATAAAGCGAAATATTTTGGCCCATATACTAGCGTAAATGCAGTAAAGGATACACTGGAGTTGTTGCGCAAAATCTATAAAATAAGATCTTGTAACCGGGTATTACCCAAGGATATTGGCAAGGAACGCCCCTGTCTGTATTATCATATGGGTCAGTGTGATGCACCCTGTCAGAACTATATATCACAGGAAGACTACAGAAATAATATTAATGAGGTTATAGAATTTTTAAATGGTAATTATACAAGGGTTGCTAAGCTGTTGGAGGAAAAAATGGAAGCAGCCTCGAAGGAGCTAGAGTTTGAAAAGGCTGCACAGTACAGGGATCTTCTTCATAGCGTAAAGCAGATTGCAGGTAAACAGAAAATTACGAATACAGATCAGGTGGATCGCGATATCATTGCCTTTGCCAGAGAGAAGGATGAAGCCGTAGTACAAACCTTTTTTATCCGTGGGGGTAAATTAATTGGAAGAGATCATTTTCATTTGAGCGGTGTCGAAGATGAAGAGGATGAGGAAGTCATGGCGAGCTTTCTAAAGCAGTTTTATGCCGGAACACCTTTAATACCCAAGGAAATTTACCTAGGAGCTAGGACAGGGGATGAAGAACTGATTACCGAGTGGTTGACGAAGAAAAGAGGGCAGAAGGTTTACTTAAAGGTTCCTCAAAAGGGCGACAAGGAGAAACTTGTAGAACTGGCAAGAAAGAATGCCGAGCTGATACTTAAGCAGGATATTGAGAAGATTAAACGTGAGGAAGCTAAGACAATTGGGGCGTTAAAAGAGCTTGCACAGTATCTCGATCTCCCCCTGGTAGAGCGAGTGGAATCCTTTGATATTTCTAATACGTCAGGATTCGAATCAGTAGGTTCCATGGTTGTTTTTGAAAAAGGGAAACCAAAGAAAGCGGACTATCGTAAATTCAAAATACGCACTGTAAAAGGGCCAGATGATTATGCATCCATGTACGAGGTCCTAACCAGAAGATTTACGCATGGTCAGAAGGAACTGGAGCAGTATCGGGAGAAGCAGCAGGATGCGGCCTTTGGAAGCTTTACAAAATACCCGGACTTAATCCTGATGGATGGAGGGAAAGGTCAGGTTGGAATAGCGCTGAAGGTTTTATCAGAGCTTAATTTGAATATAGCAGTCTGTGGTATGGTTAAGGATGATAACCACCGGACAAGAGGGCTCTTTTACAATAATAGAGAGCTTCCGATTGATAAAAGCAGTGAGCTATTTAAGTTAATTACTAGGATTCAAGATGAAACTCACCGTTTTGCCATTGAATACCATAGGGTTCTGAGACAAAAGCATCAAATCCATTCGATTTTAGACGATATCAATGGAATTGGTCCGACCAGAAGAAGAGCATTGATGAAATATTTTCAGTCTCTTGAAGCAATTCAGGAGGCACAGGTGGAAGAAATCCTTAAGGTTCCGGCGATGAACCGGCAATCCGCTGAGCAGGTTTATGAATTTTTTCACAGAGAGACGCAGCATTAAGCATTTACAGGTTGTAAAGTAAATGTTAGAATGTAGCATAAAAGGTACCAAGTAAGATGTTTGACTTTCTAAATCGATGAAATATTGAGATGGGTGATATGTAACTGGTCGGTAAAACCTTGAATTCCATAGGGATTAAGGCTGTTATAAAAATAGTTTAAAAGATGGAGGAAAAATTATGTATAC
This sequence comes from Bacillota bacterium, assembly GCA_023393095.1. GTDB lineage: Bacteria > Bacillota > Clostridia > Lachnospirales > Lachnospiraceae > Mobilitalea. The sequence goes on along the minus strand of JAEWMT010000081.1, from coordinate 105,321 downwards.
GGTTGATGTGGTAAAATTAATTGAAAAAATGAATTTGGAAAATTGCACTCCGGATATTTATATTAAAAATATTAAAATATCACAGCCTGATGTGAACAGACCCGCATTACAGCTGTCAGGTTTTTTTGATCATTTTGATTCGGAACGTGTTCAGGTTATTGGCCATGTAGAGTATGCTTATATGCAGCAGATGGACAAGGAGCATAGAGAACAGATATTTAAAAAACTAATGGATTATCATATTCCTTGTATTGTATTTTGCAGAAATCTTGAGGTCAATGAAAAGTTTATCGAAATGGCAACCAAAAAGGGAGTTCCTATTCTAAGAACCTCTATGACAACCTCCTCCTTTATGGCAGAGGTTATCCGTTGGTTAAAGGTGGAGCTGGCCCCGAGAATTACAATCCATGGAGGACTTGTGGATGTATATGGTGAAGGTATACTGATCATGGGTGAAAGCGGCATCGGTAAAAGTGAAGCTGCGCTGGAGCTGATTAAACGTGGTCACCGTCTCGTTTCTGATGATGTTGTAGAAATTAAGAAAGTAAGTGATGAGACATTAATAGGTACATCACCGGATATTACAAGGCATTTTATAGAGCTAAGGGGTATCGGTGTCATTGATGTGAAGACCTTATTTGGTGTGGAAAGCGTTAAGAATACCCAGGCGATTGATCTGGTAATCAAGCTAGAGGAGTGGAGCAAGGAAAAGCAGTATGACAGGCTTGGACTTGAGGAAGATTATATAGAATTTCTGGGCAACAAGCTGGTATGCCATTCCATACCGATTCGTCCGGGACGAAATCTGGCAATTATCTGTGAATCAGCGGCGGTTAACTATCGTCAGAAGAAGATGGGTTATAATGCGGCTCAGGAGCTCTATAACCGAGTTACGAACAGCTTGAAAAGAGCGACGAATAATGACATTATAAATAGCGAAGATAAGCTTGTTTAATTACGATTTATCCATATAGATAATTGCGAAACTCATAAATTTTAGATATTGTATACACAGGAAATACTATTTCGGAGCGGAAGTTAAGCCCGAAGGAAGCGTTGGAGCGGAGATATAGTATTTGTTGTGTATACAATTACAAAGACTAATAGTTTCGCAATTACCTAATAATTAGTAGGTGAAAAGGAGAGGCAGTATAAATAATATGGAACAGGTATGTTTTGGAATTGATATCGGAGGAACCGCAGTAAAAGTCGGATTATTTGACTCAGAGGGAAAGCTGCTCAATAAATGGGACTTTACAACGAGAAAAACCGGCAATGGTAAGGATATTATAAAGGATTCATCAACTTTTGTATTGGACAAAATAAAACTGTTAAAGCTAAATAAGGAAAACGTTCTAGGTATTGGGGTAGGTGTCCCAGGACCGGTAAAGGATGATGGAGAGGTTCTGGAGCTGCCAAACCTTGGCATTGGACATTTTAATATTGAAAAAGAAATGACAGAACTGACCGGTTTGAAGGTAAAAGCCGGAAACGATGCTAATGTTGCCGCGCTCGGTGAGATGTGGATGGGCGGCGGAAAAGGCTTTCATAATATGGTGTTGGTAACGCTTGGTACCGGTGTCGGCGGAGGTATTATCATTAATGATACCGTGATTGCCGGAAGTAACGGTGCCGGCGGTGAAATCGGGCATATCTTTGTAAATGATAAAGAGACAAATATCTGCGGCTGCGGGAAACGCGGATGTTTGGAGCAGTATGCGTCTGCGACCGGGATCGTTCGCCTTGCAAAACACATTCTAGCTGATAAAAATGAACCTTCCGTTATGCGCGATTATACTGAAATCAGTGCTAAAACAGTATTTGATTGTGCCAAAGGTGGGGATAAGTTAGCTTTGGAAACAGTGGATAAAGCCTGCTATTATCTTGGCGTTGCTATGGCTCATGTTGCCCAGGTAATTGATCCGCAAGTTTTTGTAATCGGCGGGGGCGTATCGAAAGCTGGAGAGATTATTACAGAGACTACAAGGAAATACTACAACAGCCATGTTATGGATGCCTTGAAAAACAAGGAGTTCAGGCTGGCAACGTTAGGAAACGATGCTGGAATTTATGGAGCAGCAAAGCTGATTTTTGCATAAACTATAATTAACTATAATAGCTTAGAATTGAGTTAACGTTCCTGCATATGTCAGGTAGAAGCTGGGAGCTTAAGGAGGCTTAAATTGGAGGATAATTTCTTTCAAAAACTGATTCTTATCTTACCGAAAGAGCAGGTCAGAGTTAAAGAACGAATGGAATATCATACCACTCTCCGTATTGGTGGTGAGGCCGACTATTTTGTCACACCGAACACATGTGAGGAGCTGCGTGAGGTAATTAACTTATGTAAGAAGGATAACATGCCATACTTTATTATCGGAAACGGAAGTAATCTATTGGTTTCAGATTTGGGGTATCGCGGACTTATTATTATGTTAACTGATAATTACAGTAAGGTACAGGTAAAAGATGACGGTATGATTACCGCACAGGCGGGTGTCACACTAGCAAGACTGGCGAATGAAGCAGCCGTATGTAGTTTAACGGGACTGGAATTTGCTTCGGGAATTCCAGGAACCTTAGGCGGGGCGGTAACTATGAATGCTGGCGCTTATGACGGTGAGATGAAGCAGTGTCTGATCGGAGCTAGGGTAATGGATGAGATGGGTAACATCCTGACATTAAATAAGGATGAGCTGGAGCTTGGATATCGAAGAAGCATCCTGCAGAAAACAAATTACATTCTCCTTGAAGCTGATCTTTTACTTTCCAAGGGAAATGAACAAAAGATCTTCGAGAGAATGAAGGAACTAAATGCAAGCAGGCGTGAAAAACAACCACTGGATCAATATAGCGCAGGCAGTACCTTTAAAAGGCCACAGGGATATTTCGCAGGAAAACTGATCAATGATGCTGGCCTCAGAGGTTATCAGGTAGGTGGTGCGGCTGTATCGGAAAAGCATTGTGGATTTGTCATTAATAAGGATCATGCTACAGCGAAAGAGTTTCAGACGCTCGTTGAAGATGTTATTCGAATTGTAAATGAAAAATTTGAGGTCAGGCTGGAGCCTGAAGTCAAATTCCTTAAAGAAAATGGACTGTCGCATTTAGTGTGAATAGTCTCGCGAAAGGCATGCGAGCCCAAAGCCTCGTATACGAGGCTTCTGAAGAACTACCCCAGACCTAATACTTTAGTCATGAGAGGCACAGGAGATATGAGATTTGTTATTGTTACAGGAATGTCGGGAGCCGGTAAAAGCTCTGTATTAAAAATGCTGGAAGATGCAGGGTATTTTTGCGTGGATAATCTTCCAATTCAATTAATTAAAAAATTTGCACGTCTGGTTGTACAGGGTAATCAGAACAAGGTGGCTTTAGGAATCGACATCCGCAGCGGACAAGCGCTAAAAGAGATGGATTCAATCCTGCAGGACATGAAGCATACAGACATTCCTTATGAAATTCTGTATCTGGACTGTACCCCGGAAGTATTGGTAAAACGTTATAAAGAAACAAGACGGATTCATCCGCTATCTGCAGGAGGCCGTGTGGAAAAAGGAATTTCAATGGAAAGGGAACGCCTTGCATTTCTTCGTAAACAGGCAGATACCATCATAGATACCAGCCACCTATTAATCAGGGATTTGAAACTTCAAATCAATAAAATATATTTAGAAGATGAAAAATTCAATAACTTTTATGTAACAATATTATCTTTCGGTTTTAAATACGGAATTCCGGTTGATGCAGATTTAATATTTGATGTTCGTTTTCTTCCGAATCCCTATTATGTACCCGAGCTGAAAAAGAAGACGGGGAAGGATAAAGAAGTAAGTCAATTTGTCCTTGCGTCAGAAGCGGCCGGCGTGTTCCTAGAAAAGTTATCAGATATGCTGACATTTTTAATACCTCATTATGTCTCTGAAGGAAAGAACCAGCTGGTAATCGGTATTGGCTGCACCGGAGGTAAGCATCGTTCCGTAACGTTGGCAATTGAACTGGCTAAATTATTTAACAATACGGAATACGGTTTAAAGGTTGAGCATAGAGATGTTGAAAAGGAATCATAAATAATTAAAAAATCCTACGGGAATAAATAGAAAGCAAACTTAAGCTTTGGAGGCTAGTGTGAAAAATCAAGATTTTTCACAAAGTGAATTGTTAATCGATTCACTTTGCAAATATTGTGCCTGCGGCCCAAAGTTTGCAGGTTGTGAAGAAAGGCATGGTTATTTATATGTCATTTTCAAAAGATGTGAAGGAGGAGCTTTCTCTTCAATTAAGCAGTGCAAGACACTGCAGGCTGGCAGAACTGGCAGCAATTATTTCCTGTGAAGGACGGATGCACTGCTATGGTTCACGTTATTATTTGAAACTACAGACCGAAAATTTGGCCATAGCAAGAAAATACTTTACATTAATCCGAAAAACATTTAATATAAATAGTGATGTTTCAGTTAAAACTAATTTGGGTTTAAAAAGAAATAGTATGTATTCTCTGATTATAAGACATACTGAATCTATCAATCTTATTTTACAGGCAACAAAACTGTCATTTCATAATCCGTATGATGACGAAGAAGGCGGTACCAATTCAGCGAATAAGCAGGTAAATGTCTCATTTGGTTCCCCAGATCCGGTTATTGCACTGAATGCTTGTTGCAAAAGAGCGTTTATCAGAGGAGCATTTTTGGCCTCGGGTTCGATGAGCAATCCAAAGAAGGCATATCATTTGGAAATAGTAGTATCTGAACAAGATAAGGCTAAGCAGCTTAAGGAAATGCTACAGACATTTATGGTAGATGCAAAAGTTATAATGCGGAAAAAGAAATATATTGTATATATTAAAGAAGGCTCTCAAATAGTTGATCTCTTAAATATCATGGAAGCACATACTGCTTTGATGGATTTGGAAAACGTAAGAATTCTTAAGGAAATGCGTAATTCCATCAACCGTCAGGTGAATTGTGAGGCTGCTAATATCACCAAAACCGTGAATGCTGCATCAAAACAAATTGACGACATCATCTATATCAAGGATAATGTGGGCTTGGGAGATCTAGCGGACGGTCTGGAAGAGATAGCAAGATTAAGAATTGAATTTCCGGAAGCATCCTTAAAGGAACTCGGATCGATGCTATTACCGCCAATCGGTAAATCCGGTGTTAATCATAGACTGCGTAAATTAACTCAGATTGCAGATCAATTACGGGAAAATAAGGAGGAGAATTGTAATGATAACGAAGGAAATAACAATTAATATTCCAAATGGTTTAGAAGCCAGACCGGTTGCTTTGCTTGTTCAGGTAGCAAGCCAGTATGAATGCAGTATCTATGTATCAAGTGACGAAAAGAAAGTCAATGCCAAAAGTATCATGGGCATGATGAGCATGGGAATTGCTACAGGCGAGAAAGTAACAGTATCCGCAGACGGTCCCGATGAGCAGGCCGCAATTGAGAATATTGAGAAATATTTAAGCAGTAAATAGTAATTAAAAAGAAATTTAAATCTATATTATTCTGGCATCATATACAATTATATTAGTCAGGATATGAGACAGCTACAAAGAAGTTGTTAATTGGCTTTATTTGTGTTTATCTCATATTCCTGACTTTTTACGTGGTATAGGATTTAATGTAGCGTGTAGCACGAAGAGATTCAGACCCTAAAGGAATGGATCAAAGGATCCATTCCTTTGGTGTTGACAAGCGTAATATCGTGGCATATGATACTTATAGATTAATAATTAGGAATAGCGGAAAGGAGGAGCAACATGAATTTTACACATCTGCATGTGCATACGGAATACAGTCTGTTAGATGGTTCGGCAAAAATTAAAGAAATTGTAAAGCGTACCAAGGAACTTGGGATGGATAGTCTTGCAATCACTGACCATGGTGTCATGTATGGTGTCATCGATTTTTATAGAGCCTGTCTGGCAGAAGGTATAAAACCGATTCTTGGCTGTGAGGTTTATGTGGCTCCAAACTCTAGATTTGACCGTGAACTTGGGACCTCGGACGACCGGTACCATCACCTAGTTCTTCTTGCGGAGAATAATACAGGTTATCAGAATCTGATGAAAATCGTATCCAAGGGTTTTCTGGAGGGCTTTTATTATAAACCGAGAGTGGATTATGAGGTTCTCACTCAGTACAGTGAGGGTATCACTGCATTAAGTGCCTGTCTTGCCGGTGAAGTAGCAGGTAATCTGCTGAAAGGCTTTTATGCGGAGGCTAAAAATGCTGCACTAAAGCTTCAGAGTATTTTTGGTGAGGGACATTTTTTCCTCGAATTGCAGGATCATGGAATGGCGGAGCAGAAAACCGCGAATCAGGGAATTCTAAGACTTGCGAAGGAAACAGGAATTAAGTTGGTAGCAACCAATGATGTTCATTATACTTTTGCAGAGGATGCCGATCCGCATGATATTCTTCTATGTATCCAGACCCAGAAGAAGGTGAATGACGAGAACCGGATGCGTTATGAGGGAGGTCAGTATTATCTGAAATCACCTGAAGAAATGCTTGATCTTTTTCCTTATGCGAAGGAAGCTCTTGAAAATACATATGAGATTGCTAATAGATGCAATGTGGCAATAACCTTTGGGGAATATAAACTGCCGGTTTATCCGGTTCCGAATTCCCTGACGGCTTTTGATTATTTATATCAATTATGTAGAGAAGGTTTACAAAAACGCTATCAACCAGTCTCTGAAGAATTATCTGAGAGGCTGGATTATGAACTTGAAACTATCAAAAATATGGGCTTTGTAGATTATTTTCTAATTGTATGGGACTTTATTAAGTACGCAAGAGATAATAATATTATAGTAGGACCGGGAAGGGGAAGTGCCGCAGGTTCTATTGTTTCCTATTCACTTGGAATAACGGATATTGACCCGATAAAATATAACCTTTTGTTTGAACGTTTCTTAAATCCTGAACGTCTTACTATGCCCGATATTGATATTGATTTCTGCTTTGAGCGAAGGCAGGAGGTTATTGATTATGTAACCCGTAAATATGGTAAGGATAAGGTGGTTCAGATTGTAACCTTTGGTACAATGGCGGCGAGGGGTGTCATCCGGGATGTGGGACGAGCTCTCGATATGTCCTATGCACAGGTAGATACCATTGCAAAGATGATACCTACAGAACCGGGCATTACCATTGACAAAGCGCTTTCTGCCAATAAGGAATTGAGTCAGCTTTATGAAAGTAATGATGAAGTCAAATATCTGATTGACATGTCCAAAAGACTGGAGGGTCTGCCAAGGCATACATCCATGCATGCGGCAGGAGTTGTAATCGGCAAAGCAAGTATTGATGAATTTGTTCCTCTTTCCTGTTCCTCCGACGATTCCATCACAACTCAGTTTACAATGACAACCCTAGAGGAACTGGGCCTTCTGAAAATGGACTTTCTCGGCCTTCGTACCCTCACAGTCATTCAGAATGCTGAGGCCTTGGTAAATAAAAACAGGGATGATTTGAATAAATTTGATATAAAAAAGATAGATTATAATGATGAAAAAGTATATGATTTGATTGCATCGGGGCGTACGGAAGGTATCTTCCAATTAGAAAGTGCCGGTATGAAAAGTTTCATGAAAGAGTTGAAGCCGCGTAACATTGAAGACGTTATTGCCGGAATTGCTTTATACCGCCCAGGCCCGATGGACTTTATTCCGAAGTATATTAAAGGTAAGAATGATTCAGGACATATCATCTATGAATGTCCGCAATTAGAGCCGATTCTATCCCCGACTTACGGTTGTATTGTATACCAAGAACAGGTTATGCAGATTGTACGTGATCTTGCTGGCTACAGCTATGGGAGAAGTGATCTTGTACGCCGTGCGATGTCTAAGAAGAAAGAATCAGTTATGATAAAAGAAAGAAAAACCTTTGTCTACGGTAATCCAGAAGAAGGGGTAATTGGCTGTATCGGTAATGGTATACCGGAAGCGGTTGCGAATCATATTTTTGATGAAATGATAGATTTTGCAAAGTATGCGTTCAATAAATCACATGCAGCTGCTTATGCGGTCGTTTCCTATGAGACAGCTTATTTAAAATGCTACTATCCGCTAGAATTTATGGCAGCACTTATGACCTCGGTTATAGATAATCCTGGAAAAGTATCGGAATACATTTATACCTGCCGACAGATGAATATTGAAATACTTCCTCCGGACATTAATGAAGGAGATGCCGTATTTACAGTATCCCAGGGAGCGATTCGCTATGCACTTTCCGCAATCAAAGGGATCGGTAAACCTGTGATTGATGCAATTGTAACAGAGCGGGAGGATAATGGCTCCTTCCTTAGTCTGAAGGATTTTGCTACCAGACTTTCTGGTAAAGAAGTGAATAAACGTACCATAGAAAGTTTCATTAAAGCAGGCGTATTCAATCATCTTCATGCGAATCGCAGACAACTTATGATGAGCTATATCCAGATCCTTGATAGCATAGCAGCAGATAAGAAAAAATCCCTTACCGGACAGATGACATTATTTGATTTTGCAGCTGAGGAAGAAAAGCAGGAATATGAGATTACACTACCGGATGTGGAAGAATATAATAAGGAACAGCTACTAGCCTTTGAGAAAGAGGTACTTGGTATCTATGTCAGCGGGCATCCTCTGGATGAGTATGAGAACCGCATCGAAAAAAACGTAAGTGTATACTCAAATGCTTTTATCTTGGATGAAGAAACAAATAAACCCAGAGTAGTCGATGGGAGCAACGAAATTATCGGAGGAATGGTAACTTCTAAAACAATAAAAACAACACGTAATAACAGTATGATGGCTTTTATTACATTGGAGGATTTGTTTGGGGTAGTTGAGGTAATTCTGTTTCCAAAGGATTATGAGAAATATAAGGCAATGATAGATCCGGACCGGAAAATTTTTGTTCGCGGTAAAGTAACTGTGGAGGAAGAAAAAGCTGCAAAACTAATCTGTCAGGAGATCATTCCTTTTGATATGATACCGCAGGAGGTCTGGATTAAATATAGAAATTTGGAGACGTTTCGAAAGGACGAGCAGTCCTTATATACTTTACTAGATGAATTTGATGGAAATGATATGGTCATTGTATATTGTGACGAGGAAAAATGCATGAAAAAATTACCAAAAAGTAAAAGTGTAAAGGCAGGAAAAGACCTAATCGAACGGCTTTCGACAATTTATTCTAAAGAAAATGTACGAATTACTGAAAAGAGTATTGAAAAACAAGGCAAAATAGATTAGAATACTGTCATTGCTTTATTGCAAATTAATTGGAGGGTTATTATCATGAGTGATGTTAAAACGATTGGTGTTTTAACCAGCGGCGGGGATGCGCCGGGTATGAATGCTGCAATCAGAGCAGTGGTACGGACGGGACTTGCAGCAGGTATAAAGGTAAAGGGTATCAGAAGAGGATATAATGGTTTATTAGAGGAAGATATTATAGATATGGATTCCAGAAGTGTATCTGATATCATTCAAAGGGGAGGAACCATTCTTTACACTGCCCGTTGTCTTGAGATGCTTAAACCTGAAGTACAGGATGAGGCAGCAGAAATATGTAGAAAGCATGGAATTGACGGCTTAGTTGTAATAGGTGGAGATGGATCCTTTAAGGGCGCACAGCAGCTGGCAAGAAGAGGTATTAATGCAGTTGGACTTCCTGGAACAATTGACCTTGATATTGCTTATACAGATTATACAATTGGATTTGATACTGCAGTAAATACTGCTATGGAGACAATCGATAAAGTAAGAGATACATCAACTTCTCATGAAAGATGTAGTATCATTGAGGTTATGGGCAGGCATGCCGGATATATCGCATTATGGAGTGGTATCGCTAACGGTGCTGAGGAGATCCTGATTTCAGAGCGTTATAATTACGATGAGCAAAGAATTATCAATAATATTGTAGAAAAGCGTAAAACCGGTAAGAAGCATTATATCATTGTTAATGCAGAAGGAGTCGGTGATTCGAACGGCATGGCTAAGAGAATCGAAGCAGCTACCGGAATGGAGACCAGAGCAACTATAATTGGTCATGCACAAAGAGGAGGAAGCCCTACAGCTATTGATCGTGTATATGCTTCCATGATGGGTGCAAAAGCCGTTGACTTACTTGTTTCCGGAGCATCAAAGAGAATTGTCGGATACAAGGATGGTCATTTAGTTGATTATGATATTGAAGAAGGATTGGCAATGACTAAAGATGTCGACCAATACATGTATGATTTATCAATCAGACTTTCAAGATAGATTATGAAATATAGATAAAGAAAAAGACCAGGCAGTAATCGGAATTCATCAAAGTTCCGCTTACTATCTTGGTCTTTTTCTATTAGTCAGAAGTGATTTTTAATATTTATTGGAACTGTTTTATTATATGTTGCGTCTAATGGTTAAAGGGAGTTGGCGACTGCATCCATTTCGTTATTTACTTCTTTTATCTATACATGTATACTATGTTTATTATATTAAATTGGAAAGATAATGAACAGGTATAGTTTAGGGGGATAAAGGATGCAGAAGGATGTTCAAAACAACCTCTCAGAAAATACGCCTACTTATGATATAGAAACTCTGATACGTCAATATGGTAACGATGTTCTCAGGACAGCTTATATGTATGTCAAGGATAGTAACACGGCAGAGGATATTTTCCAGGATGTCTTCATAAAAGTGAATCAGAAGCTTTCTACCTTTGAAGGTAATTCTAGTATTAAGACATGGATTATCAGGATCGCAATCAATACCAGTAAGGATTATATAAAGAGCGCATGGAACAAAAGAGTGGTGCCGATGATGGAATACCAGGAGGATATGTTAATCAGTGAGAATGATTACGACAGTATTGAAAAGAAAGATACCAGGGAACTAATTCGAAATACTGTACTTTCCTTACCGGCAAAATATAAAGATATAGTAATTTGTGTATATTTTCAAGAGATGACTCTTGCGGAGGCAGCAAATGTATTAAATATAGCAGAAGGAACCGCTAAGAGCAGACTATCAAGAGCTAGGCAGAGGCTAAAATTAGTATTGGAAGGGAGGGTTTTAGATGAGTTTTAATAGGAAGAATACAGATAGAAACAGTAGAAAGGCAATTAATTCTGTATCTAATGAACTTAATAAGGATGATCTTGATATTAAAACACACCTGAATACTTCTCTTGAATTAAAAGGAATCTCTGTCTCTGAGGAGCTGATTAAAAGAACACTGGAGGCAGTAAAACAGAGTGATACAGTAGCATCGGATTTTGATAATGTTTCCGATAATAAGGAGCAAATTAATTCAGATCACCAGAAAGATGATAAGATAATTTCTGGGAAACTGATTCCGTGGTATAAGAAGATTCGTATCGTTGCGGGGGCAGCAGCCGCAGTATTAGTGGTGGTGGCTGGACTAAATTTTTATAATAATACAAGCAAAAAAAATATGGAGCAATCGAATACTGGAATATCCTTATCCGATGAAAACAGTATAACAACCGGCTCTCCAAAAGCGTCGGCAACCAAAGGATACAGCGTAGCTGATTCTTCTAATAATGCAAAGGCAGATAAAGCGGGGACAGAGAAAAGTAAAACTTCATCGGATCAAAAGCAGAAGAAGGAAATAATAGCTCAGGATTCTGAAACAGGTGGTTCAGCAGATACAGGAGAGGATACATCAGCTGATGATATATCAATTTTTGAAGATAAATCAAGTGAGTATGATAATGGCTCGGGAATCAGTGCTGCAGTGACACCAATGATAACAAGTGCTACGAATCAAACAGGTAGCAAGGATAGTTCGAATGGTTCTAATACGAATGCGGTAGGAAATAATCAGGATTATGCAGATACATCTGTGGATAAATATGTATCCTCCGCTAACCAGAAAACCGCTACTATGTTAAATAATCTATCCTTCCAGAAGATTGTTATGACAAGTCCTAAAATAATACAGAAAATTACAATAAAAGACCAAGCTAATCAGACAACAATCGTTTTATCAGACCAGGATTCGATTGAAAACTTCTATACAATCATGGATCAGCAGAAATTCGTTGAAGGATCAGAGCCTCCTTCTGTAATAAACTATACAATAGTGGCTACATCAATTGAGACCAGTAGAAAAATATACAAAATACAAATCGGTGATAGTATTACGGTAAGCAACTTTGACGGGAATACAGTCAATACAATAAATTATAATGCCGTGAATAAAACGAAGTTGTTTAGCAATCTGAGAACTTTCTGCCAGCAAAACAGTAATTAAGAACCTAAACCAGATAAGTACTTCAAATCGAATATAATAAAGGTTCCTGCAAACTTTGTATCATACGTGTTTAGCAGGAACCTTGAATATTAAAGTTAATAAACTGATTGTGGAACTCATTTGGTTTTTTTACAGCTTTACCTTCTTTGTTTTATTATTCATCTTCAGGAAGTGGTTCTACCTCATCCGTCTCGTCAGTGGCTTGAGAAGTGTCATCCAAATTAATCGGTACATATTCTCTAGAATCTTCTTCCTCATCTTCTTCTGTATCAAAGTCCTCGAAGTCATCTTCAAAATCATCAAAATCGTCCGTGGAATCCTTCTTTATATAGTTCTTATAGATATAATAGGCACCCGCTGCGATTGATGCAATTGCGGCTGTACCAAAAATAAACTTTCCAAATTTTTTCATATGCTACTACATCCTTTCTATTTTTAATAATAATTATATACTATTATCTTATTATAATTCGGATTTGGTAAAAAAGAAAGTAAAAGTTCTATAAATTTGAAAAATTTGCTAACAGCTTTTTTCATTTATCAAGCAATTTTACGAATATAACCTTTACTTTTGTTTATAAATATTCTATGATGAAAATGGCTGTGATATATATGTAGATTGGGAAAGGCAGGAATTTTTATAATGAATGTAGGGTTATTTTCGGAGACCTATTATCCCGAGATTAATGGAGTAGCAAACTCCGTATATATGTTAAAAAATGAGCTTGAGAAAAGAGGACATAATGTCTATGTCTTCACAACAACTACACCTGGGGCTCCTGAGCATGAGCATAATGTATTTCGTGTACCAAGCATACCTTTTATTTTTATAACAGAACGCCGGGTAGGATTGTTTTATCAACCAAAGCTAGCTCATGTCATAAAAAAATTAAATCTGGATATTATCCATACGCATACAGAGTTTTCTTTGGGTGTTTTTGGTCGAATTATGGCAAAAGAATTAAAGCTTCCTATCGTTCATACCTATCACACAATATATGAGGATTATACACATTATTTGACCCGTTTTAAGGCATTGGATCGGAGAGCCAAGGCTTTTGCCAGAACTTATTCCAAGGTATGCTGCAACACAGTAGAACAGGTTATTGTTCCAACCATGAAGACCAAGGAGTTGCTGATGACATACAGCGTTCATAAGGATATCTCTGTGATACCGACTGGAATTGATTTGAGTAAATTTGACCGAAATAATTATTCTGAAGAAGAGGTGAACTCTCTTAGAGGGAAATATAATATATCTTTGCAGAATAAGATAATGATTTATATCGGAAGAGTATCGCAGGAAAAAAATATTGAGGAAATTATTAGGGCAATGCCAGATTACATGAAGACCAGGGATGAGGTGAGATTTGTTATCGTAGGAAGCGGACCTGCCTCGGAGAAACTGGTAAGTATGGTGAAGCATCTTGGACTTACAGACCGGTTTATATTTACTGGTGCCCAGCCATGGGATACCATCGGTCTGTTTTACCAGCTAGGTGATGTATTTGTCAGTGCGTCTCGCAGTGAAACTCAAGGACTTACCTATATCGAAGCCATGGCTTCAGGTCTGCCGGTGGTAGCTCGCAAGGACAAATGCCTAGAGGATATACTGATACAGGGAACGAATGGATATACCTTTACGAATAATGAGGAACTTTACTACGGTTTAGACCAGATCTTTTATAAGGATAAAGAGACAGATTATTGCACAAATTCGATTGAAATGGTGAAAAAATATTCTGCACAGGAATTCGCTTTTCAGGTTGAAAAGGTCTATCATCAGGTTGTTTCCAGAGACCGTGTATTTTGCAAACGGATTATTTGCGAATCTAAGAAAATTTAATTATGATTTTAAGGAAAAAATATCAAAATTTTAAATATTTTAGCAGCACGACAAATTTTTGACAATAAATTAATGCTATAATATTAATAGTTAGAAACTGTAGATAAAACTGCTACGGCAGTAAATTATTAGGAGGAGAATGAAATGAAGATATTTTTGAAAAGAAAGTTGGCTTTATTTCTAGTAATATCAATTCTGATACCTTACATGTGGAATCAAAACATGGCAGTAGCAAACGCTGCCGCAACCCCGTCCTTTAATAAGACGAAGCTTGATTTTTCGGGTAAAGGGGAAACTTATAGCATTAGTATTAAAAACAAAGTAGCAAGAAGTAAGTATAAATGGACAACCTCTAATAGTAAGGTTGCCAAAGTAAACACGAAAGGATTGGTTACCGCAGTTGGAACCGGTACAGCCACAATTAAATGTGTGATAACGTACCCTTCCAAAAAGACGAAATCATTGTCCTGTAAGGTTACAGTAAGAATTCCGGCTACAGCCATTGAAATCAAACATGGAGAATTAAAGAATAATGCATATGATCTTTTGATCGGTGGTACGGTTGATCTGGATGCAGTCCTGACACCATCCAATTCTACCGATGTAGCATATTGGTACATAGATAAGGATAATATATTAAGCAATCCGGACTGTATCTCCCTTGATGCCAATAACAAAGGAATTGTAACTGGTGTCAAAGCAGGTAAAGCGGTAGTAAGAGTAAAAGCGGTAAGAAGTGCAACAGCGGATGCTGCAGCGAACAGTGACATTGATGATTCCATTATAATCAACGTAACCGCTCCGACCGCTACGGTTAGCGATGTAACTATTACCGGTTCTAATACAATTACAATTAAATTTGACAGCCCGGTAAAGAAGGATACGGTTATTACTTCAAGTAATACTTTATCTCCAAATATCAGTATTAAGATGGGAAAAGATATAAAGAATGTTTTAGCAAATGATCCGGGAACATTAACACCAAGTTTGTCTGCGGATTTAAAGACACTGACAATAACAACAGCCAATACCTTAAAAGGATCTTATGGTATCAGTGTAACAAAAGCAGTTCTTACAACAAATGGAGTTCCTTTAGAGGATTATTATAAGGAAGTAAATTATATTGACACTGATGCACCGAATATCGCGAATGTCACTTTGGATGAAACTGGTGTGATTGTTTCCATTAATTTTACAGAATCAATGGATTTTACCAAGTTAAAGATATCCAATGCAAAGTGTTTATCATCAACCTGTAATCCAACTACACTTGCTATGTTAAATAATGCAATGAATTATACAATTAGTAAAGATAAGAAATCATTGTCGATTAATCTAGCAACAATAGATGCTTCGGATAAAGGTAAATTATATTCAATAACTATCTCAGGAGTTAAGGATCTGGCAGGTAATTGGCCGGTGAATGCTTACCTTACCGCTACTCTTCAGACGGATGCATCACAGAGACCACAGGCTAGACCAATTCAGGTAGTACGTACGGGTTATGATACAATTACTGCTACATTTGACCGAGCAATTAGGACTGAGGTACCTGGATCTTTGCAAGTGTCAGGTAACGTAATTCCCGGCGTAGTAAATCCGGATAACACGAAGCAGGTTAATTATTTATTACCATCGTATATCGCTGCTCTTTCAGGGGTGAACTCAGTAAGTATCTATGGATGGGATAGCTACAATGTTATTGCATCGGATACTTCCGCTATGACACCTAAGACATTTAGTGTCAACTTTACGACTGACAGTGTACCTCCGGCTTTAACTTCTTATAACTACGACGAAACAACTGGAATACTCACCTTAACCTATACAGAGAAGGTTACATTAAGTTCTTCGAATATTCCGATTTTATCTACACTCACTACTACGAATGGAGAGGTATACCCTCAGAATGTTAATTATACACAGGTACCGGATACAGACGATAATGTAATCTGTCTTCAGTTGAATCTACCAGTGGCTGGTAAATATGAGATGACCCTGATGGATGGGTTTGTAACAGATAGCTTCATGAATCGGTCAGCTAGCAGAACGGGTGTTACTATTTCAAATATTAGTGCATTAGCAGAGCTTCCTGCACCGGTTCAAATTACTCAGAACTCTGCGAATTTAAGTCAGATTTTTGTTCGCTTTAAAGATAGGCTTGATAGCGCATCGGCTCAGAATGCTGCCAACTATAAAATACCTGGTGTTAATATCATTTCAGCAGTATTTCAGGAGAATACAGTTAATGGAGCGGTTGTTATTTTGACAGTACCTGATGGATCAATTGACGAAAGAACAAGTGATCTTGATCGCCCTATCTATATCAGCGGGGTATCGGGTTATAACGGTTCTTATTCTGCGATAACATACTACTCAGGTGTAGTTAGCTTAAAAGAGAATGTTAGACCGACCATAGTTTCAACAGTATTTGATTCTAGTTCTACAAGTAAGAATGTAGTTAAAATGACCTTTAGTGAGGAAGTGGTGGGAACGCTAACTGCTTCGATAACTCAGAAATATGGTACTACAAGTGTTCCGATTGGATGTTCAGTTTCCGTTAGCGGTAAAGTTGCTACATTAACACTTAACTCAGTTCCGCCGGTGAATTCCTATTTGTACATAACCATAACGTCGAATTCACTTAAGGATCTCAGTGGCAATACATGTCAGGCAATTAATCAACAAGGTGCATCGGTATATTATTAAACATATATCCATAGTACAAATAGATAACAACTTGCTAGAATACAAGAATTATAAAAGAATAGCATTAAGGAGGCATGGATGTACGAATTTAAAGATGAATTCCGAACTGGAATTGAAAGCATTGACTTGGAACATGCAAAGCTATTTGAAATAGCAAATAAAGCTTATGAAACTCTGATGGATGATTTTATTCCAGATAAGTATGATTATATCGTAGAAATCCTGAATGAGCTGAAAGAATATGCAGCGACTCATTTTCAGCATGAAGAAGAATATATGATGAGTATTAACTACAGAAAATTGTTATCTCAAAAAGCAATGCATGAAGAGTTCATACAGAAGATCTCTGATTATGATCTAGCTAATCTGGATGCAAACCAGAAGGATGCAATCGTTGAGATTTTAAACTTCTTAAATGACTGGCTTGTTGAGCATATTCTAAAGAGTGATAAACTGATCGGACAATAAAATAATTTATTGAATTTTAAGAGGCTGTCGTATTTATAGATACATATGATATAAGTCCCTGCATTACGGGGATTATAGGGAATAACTTATATCAATGGATACTATTTTGCGACAGCCTCTAATCATTTTTTGGCTTTTATTTACCTGATATTCGGATGCTGGTATGGGAAGCATCATTGAAATCTCGGGTGAATATATCGCTCTTTTCAACAAGATTTTCCACAGTTTCTAAGCCAAGGCGGTGGAGTAATTCGATTACATAAGGGTTATCAATCGGAGTCTGAAACGGAGCAGCATTTCCGTATTCCTCCACATGCTCTCTTCCGATTTCATGAGGAATAAGAACTCTTGGTCCTCCGACACAACCTCCGACACAACCCATTCCTTCGAAAAAATTGGCAGTTGTATTACCGGACACTAGATCATTAATCATAGCCTTGCAGGCTGGAACGCCATCTGCTTTCTGGGTCTTAATAGATATTTTTCGGTTGGGATTTAGCCTTTTTAAGGTATCGGTGACCGCTTCGCTGACCCCTCCGGTATGCGCATAGATTCTGCCGGAACGGGAAGAGTGATCCTTCTCACTCTCTTCCATTTTGGCAGGATCTATTTCCATTACATTGAAGATATCCTGAACTTCCTGAAAAGTTAATACATAGTCGACTGCATCAGCAATGTCCTTCTCCTTTGCTTCTGCTTTTTTCGCAAGGCAGGGACCGATAAAGATGGTTAGAGCATTTGGATGAAGAGCTTTAATGGCGCGACCGCTGGCGATCATTGGTGAGACTGCGGGGGGCACATGCGGCACCAGATCTTTATATATTTTACGAATCATTGCAATCCACATAGGGCAACAGCAGCTGGTTAACTGATAATCCTTTTCGGACAGTATATTCTTATCAAATTCTAAGGCTTCTTTTAATGTTAAAATATCCGCAAACAATGCTACTTCTATCATGCCGTCAAAGCCGATTTTCTTAAGAGCATTCCTAAGTTTGCCGGGAGTAACCTCCTTACTGAACTGACCTAAATATGCAGGAGCAATTAATGCATATACCAGATCTTTATGCGAACGGATTGCCTGAAGAGCAGCAATTATATCCTTACTACTGGTAAGATTTTTGGCACGGCATTCCTGTATGCAGATGGAGCAACCGGCACATTGTTCTTCATCAATCATAATTTTCCCTGATTCGCCTGGATGTATTGCATGAAAAGGACATACCTTGATACAATTAGGATCTTCGCAGTCGCAGTCTTTGGTATGCCAGACAAGCGGATGCTTTTGGGGATTGAGTAGACAGTCCAAGTGATGTGTATCATAAAGTTCCAGCTTTTCCAGAAAGCTGGTATCTTTCTCTTTTAACGTTCTTACCAGAACCTCATAATATAATTCCTCGAATGTTTTCATATACTATCTTACCTTTCTAATAGGGTTGAAGTCAAAATATAACATAAAAACTTTAAGATATGGATTGTGTGTCTTAAGTGAGATCTATGTAAAATGATGACTTGTAACACATAACCCATAATATACATTTCCCAAATAATACAAATAATAATTCATATCAGCACATAATCCGCTTTGTTAATTATTGTAAACTGGTTATTACTGAAATATAATGTAGTATAGTTTTATAATATCCATAAAATCTATTTTTAATAGGATAAGAAATGATATTAGGGAAAGCAGTAGTACGAAAATAGTATATTTGATATATTTTATGTAAATCTCTGATTTTTTTCAACTGTACTAATATTTATCTAGACAAATATCATTTTAAAGACAACAATTTTGTATTAAATATCTCTGATAAGAGTATAAAAGAGGGTAAATTAGGAATAGGTATCGTTAAATTATTCAGCTGAATTTGTCAGTTAATTTTGTCGCCATAAGTTTACTTTAATTATGCTTTACTAGGATTTGGATTTGATTTATAATAGAATTCATATCAAGGAACGGTCATACACTATGATTCTGCTAGGTAAGATACTCATTCTCATAAAATTCATACAGGTCTTAGTGCGGCGGTTCCGTTTATGTGAATACTTTGTAATGTTAGGGTTAGCATATTAGAAAAAGAGCATGGAGAAAAAAGTGAAGGAACAGAATAAAAGAAGGTTAGCAAGAGCTGGGTGGCTTTTGTTTTATTTATATATTATATTATTGTCTTATTTTTTATTCTTTAGTGAACATTATGGAAGAGAAAATATAATGAAGGATTATCACTACAATCTAGAGTTTTTTAAGGAAATTAGGCGTTTTATCACTTACCGCAGACAGTTGGGATTTGAAGCCTTCCTGGTTAATATTTTAGGTAATGTATTGGCATTTACTCCATTTGGATTTCTACTTCCCTTAATTGATAAAAAATATCGTAAATTTATTTATACAACTTTTTTATGCCTATTGTTTAGTTTATGTGTAGAATTACTTCAGCTATATCTTAAAGTGGGCATCTTTGATGTGGATGATATTATGATGAATACAGCCGGTGGGATTATCGGATATATAATTTATCTGGTCTTTCATCTGCTCAGACGTTTGTTTTCTTCAAAAAGCTAAATAAGAGAGGGCTATCGAAAAATATAAGATAACCCTTATGTAAAGGATAGACATAGTTCAGTCTATGCTATTACTGCTAAGCAGGAAAGCTGAGCTGTCACAAATTATAAAATATAGCATATGCCATAGCCGGCAGCGGAATGGAGATATTTATGTTGTTTAAACGTAAAAATAAAATGATACATTTTTCCGGAAGAAGACAAACAAAAATGGGAATTGCCTCAGTAGTGATTGGTGTACTTGATGTACTGGGCTTCCTTGTAATTTGCCTAATTTCTGGACTGGCAGAGGGGAAGGGAGACAGTATTCTTGGATTAATCGGGATTTTTCTGTTTATTCTCGCAATTACTGGCTTCTTTATGTCTTATAAATCCTTTAAAAAGAAAGATATATTCTATGCCTTTCCAATTGTAGGAATTATTTTAAATGGATTTATGACAGTGTTTTTACTGATCATATATCTGATTGGTGTATAGGTAGGTATATATGTGGTGCTCATTCCTTGTTCTTTCGAGGTTTTGAGCTGCTACGAAACAGCAGCAGAATGGAGGTAATTATGACACGATTAGAGCAACAGATTAATTTTATTTTAGAGGTAGATAAGTTGAAAAGCATCATACGCCAGACTTATCTTACTGACAAAAGCCGCAAGGAGGATGATGCAGACCATTCTTGGCATCTTGCCCTTATGTGTGCTTTACTTAGTGAATATTCCAACGAGAAGATCGATGTGTTAAAAACAATGACCATGGTACTTATACATGATATTGTTGAAATTGACGCAGGAGATACTTATGCATATGATGAACAGGGGAATGTATCAAAGCAGGAGAGAGAGCTAGCTGCTGCAGATCGAATTTTTCATCTGCTACCGGAGGATCAGGCACTCATGATACGTTCCTTATGGGATGAATTTGAACAGGGAAACACACCGGAGGCCAAGTTTGCAGCTACATTAGATCGTTTGCAGCCATTTCTATTAAATGCCTCCAATGGAGGGGATTCCTGGAAAGAGCATGGAGTAACGTTCTCCCAGGTTATGAAACGTAATGAAGTAACCCATCTTGGCTCTGAGTCACTTTGGGATTACCAGTATAACTTAATGAGGCAGCAGGTAGAAAAGGGTAATCTGGCTGATGAATAAAGGATAATTACAGATAAGAAAGGCATGCTATCATATGGAATATCAGATTTTATTCAGAGAAGAAAATGATACAGTCAGGGAAAGATATGAGCTCGCAATGGAGCGTATAGCCGATATACGAAAGGAAAACACAGTAGGGGAACGTTTCGTTCCGTATTTTCAGAAGACTGCAGAGTTTATAAGGCTAATTCGGAACTTGGTTAAAATGATAGAGGAGGATGGACTGGAAGGGTTATCTTTGAAAGAGCTTCAGGAATGGAACAGCTCTATCTATGAGGACATTACAGGTGAACATTATCAAACCAGCTATGCGAATCCTTCCTATGCCTGCACACAGTTCGGAAATAAATATGGAAAGCTTCTATCCTTTTTATCAGCGGAGCTGCGCAATATTATCATTTATGCTTATGAAGGCAGGCTGTATGAACTTACAATATATCTGGAGCTATTCATAGAAATCTATAATTACTTTGAAGAAGAGGATGAATATACTTATAAGGCTGTCAAACGTGCAATCTATGATTTCATGTTTGATTACTGTGATGTTCTTATGGAAGCATACATAAGGGAATTAATTGATACTAACTTATCCTTTGCAAGAGATATTATCTTGGAATCGGATTTATCTGATGTCCGGTATCTATATCGCTTTGGCGAGTATATCACAGAAAATGAAATCAAAACGGCTCAGTTTCTTAATACTATGACGGAGGAACAGTTAAAATCGATGGCTGATACTTATACGGAAGGTTATCGGATCGGTTTTCTAGCAAGTCGTTTGGATATTAGCAAAAAAGGAATTGTAAATATTAGATATCAACTAGGTTTTGAGAGAATGGTTTATTATGCTATCCAAAACTTTAGAAAAATGGGCTTGGAACCGGTAATCTACAGGGCAAACTGTTCTGCCATAAATAAGAGGCAACATCTGAAAATTGGATATCACGCAACGAGTCCGAACAGACAGTTTGATTATGACCACCGATATGATATCGGGATTTTCTTAGATAAAGCGCTAAAAGAAAGAAAGCTTGAATGTGTAACGCATGCGTTGGAAAAACATCAACAGATTGCAGAGCTTTACGCCGGGCCGGCAGTAATTGAGGTGTTCGGAGAAGAGCTATTTGCTCCGGTAGATAAGCCGCAGTCGGTGAAGCTTGATAAACGTCAGCAAAAACTATATGTAGATTATTACAGAGAGGATAATCTGATTAAACTTAAAATAATGAAACTGGAAGAGACCTCTTTTACGATTATCGCTTATCCGGTACCTGAGATAGGTAAGGATTTTAAGGATATCTTTATGGAGACGGTAAAAATCAATACACTGGATTATAAATTATACCAACAAATACAGCAATACATGATAGATGCCCTGGATCAGGGCAATTATGTGAGGGTATTGGGAGCTGGCCAGAATCATACGGATATTACAGTACAGTTACATCCTCTTTCAGATCCTTCCAAGGAGACGATATTCGAAAACTGTGTAGCTGATGTTAATATCCCGGTCGGAGAGGTATTTACTACACCGGTTCTTAAGGGTACCAAAGGAGTTCTGCATATTCCAAAGATTTATTTAAATGATCTGGAATATAGGAATCTGGAACTTACCTTTGAAGACGGAAGAATCGTAGCGTACAACTGTTCTAATTTTAACCAGGAGGAGAAAAATCAAAGTTATATCAAGGAGAGCTTGTTATTTAACCAGGAGCTGCTGCCGTTAGGCGAGTTTGCCATCGGAACGAATACAACAGCTTATATGATGGGTAAAAAGTTTGATATTGCTCCACGCCTTCCAATATTGATTGCAGAGAAAACAGGGCCTCATTTTGCAATCGGAGATACCTGTTATAAAATGAGCGAGGATAATAAAGTATATAATCCGGATGGTAAAGAAATAATTGCAAGGGACAATGAAGTCTCAATTTTAAGAAAGACGGAGCCGGAAAAGGCATATTTCAACTGTCATACGGATATCACGTTACCCTATGATGAAATTAAAGAAATCACTGTATATAAAAAAGACGGAACAACCATACCAATCATTAAAGATGCAAGATTTGTATTAGTGGGTACGCTGATATTGAATGAAGCGTTTAATAAATAATATTGAAGTAGAAGGAGGTATAACATGTTAAAGATAACGGATTTTACAAAAAGTTATAAAAATGATAAGAAAGCAGTAGATAATTTGAACCTAGAAGTGGAAAGCGGAGATATCTATGGTTTTATCGGTCATAATGGAGCAGGTAAAACAACCACCATACGTTCTATTGTTGGGGTTTTGGATTTTGATGAGGGTGAAATCCTGATTGATGGGCTTTCGATCAAAAAGAATCCTGTTGCCTGCAAGCAGAAAATGGCATATATCCCGGATAATCCTGATCTGTATGAACATCTGACAGGAATAGCTTATCTTAATTTTATTGGGGATATTTATCAGGTGGGTAAATCTGAGCGTGAAGCATTGATTAAGAAATACTCTGATGAATTTGAACTTACGAAAAACCTCGGAGACACTATTTCTTCGTATTCTCATGGTATGAAGCAGAAGCTGGCAATCATTTCCGCCTTAATACATAAACCAAAGCTGCTGGTTCTGGATGAGCCTTTCGTAGGTCTTGACCCGAAGGCAGCATTTACACTTAAATCCATTATGACGGATATCTGCAAGAACGGAAGTGCTATTTTCTTCTCAACCCATGTTCTTGAGGTGGCAGAGAAATTATGTAACAAAATTGCCATCATTAAGGGCGGCAGGCTGGTAGCCTGTGGAACTATGGAAGAGATTAAGGGTAACTCAAGTCTGGAAGATGTATTTATGGAATTAATCGAGGTAAAATAATATGAAGAAAATAATACGATTAGTTAGTATACAGCTGTGGGCGGTGATTGGAGATATATTGTCCATCGGTAAGAATCGGTCGAAAAAACCGAAGCTGCTATATGTCGGAGTGCTTTTGTTTGTATTACTCATGAGCTCAATATCTTTTATGTATAATATGATGATCGGTCAGGGCTTTCAAATGTATGACAGTCTGGATATTCTGCCAGCTATGATGATGGCTGCTACCTGCTTAGTAATACTGATGACAACGATTTTTAAAGTAAAGGGGACAATTTTCGGTTTCCGTGACTATGACATGGTTATGTCTCTGCCGGTCAGTACGGGATCTATTGTGTTTAGTCGATTAATTATTTTATATATCCTTAATTTTTTGTTTGTTATTATTATAATTGTTCCAATGATGATAGCCTATGGGATACTTGCAAAGCCGGATATTATGTTTTACATCACCTGCATTATTACAATGTTTTTTATACCGTTTATTCCGATCGTCATAGCCTCATTATTGGGAACCTTAATTGCATATATAGCATCAAAATTCAAGCACCGCAATATTTTTAGCATCATTTTTTCTTTCGCCTTAATTACTCTGATTGTTGGAGCCTCCTTCTTATTAAAGAATAATGGACAAGAACTGGTTGATATGAGTAAGGCCTTAACAAATCAAGTATATTCCATATATCCTCTTGCATCTATGTATACCAATGCAGTTGTGAGATATGGTATTTCGGACTTGCTTCTATTCATCGGAATCTCTATACTTGCATTTTGTGCTTATACCATAATCGTTAAAACTATATTTAAGAAAATGAATACGCTGCTGATGACAGGAAACTATCATACGAATTATAAATTGGGTCAGCTTAAGACTTCATCTCCACTAAAGGCTTTATACCAGAAGGAACTGAAGCGTTACTTTTCTTCCACTATTTATGTGTTAAATACGAGTTTTGGTATTTTGATGCTGACGGTTGGTGCAATTGCTTTAATTTTTGTTGATTTGGATAAAGCATTAGGCAATTCGGAGGCAGTAGATACAATTGTAAAATGCATTCCGGTCATTATTTCCTTCTGTATTACGATGAGCTGTACTACAATGGCATCTATTTCCTTGGAAGGAAAAAATTTGTGGATAATCAAAGCTATGCCGATCACCCCTAAGATGATATATCTATCAAAGGTAGCAGTAAATTTAACCATTTTAGCACCTGTAATACTGGATACTATTATTATTGGTATCGCTTTAAAATTGAATATAATACAAGTGATTTGTTTTCTAATGATTGTGGTTGCTCTTTCCATATTTATTGCGCTATATGGGCTTGTTTTGAATCTACTTTTACCTAATCTGAATTGGACTTCTGAGGTTGTAGTGGTAAAACAAAGTGCTGCTACCATGATTACAATATTCACTTCTATGGTATATGTAGCAATTCAGTTTGTATTCATTTCCTTGATTTCGTCAGAAACGGTGGCTTATTTGGCCTATTTTCTGCTAACTGTTGTGATAGATGTGGTTCTATATCAAATTTTAAAAACCTTTGGAAATAAGCGTTATTTAGAATTATAACGATAATCCATACTAATATATAGCCTGGCAAATATTAGCCAGGCTAATATATTGTATAAGAAATTATTCGTCGAAAGATAAGGACAAACCATACGGAATATGCTAAAATGTGACCATAAAGTGTATCACAGCAGTTGCTGTCATATCCATACGGGAGGTAATTTGAATGGACTATAAAAAGGCAGGAGTAGATATTGAAGCCGGATATAAAGCAGTTGACCTAATGAAGGAACATATCAAGGGAACAATGCGTAAGGAAGTTCTAACAGATATCGGCGGTTTTTCAGGTGCTTTTTCCCTAGAGAGCTTTAAGAATATGGAGCAGCCTACCCTAGTATCTGGAACGGATGGTGTAGGAACAAAGCTTAAGATTGCATTTCTATTAGATAAACATGATACAATCGGTATAGACTGTGTAGCTATGTGCGTAAATGATATCGCGTGCGCTGGCGGTGAACCGTTGTTTTTCCTTGACTATATTGCATGCGGTAAGAATGAACCGGAAAAGATCGCTACCATCGTTAAGGGTGTGGCAGAGGGCTGCAAGCAGGCGGGTGCAGCACTAATCGGTGGTGAAACTGCTGAAATGCCTGGCTTTTATCCTGTGGATGAATATGACTTGGCAGGCTTTGCTGTAGGTATTGTAGATCAGAAACAGTTAATTACAGGGGCAAGTCTGAAGGACGGAGATACTCTAATTGGTATTGCATCATCAGGAATTCATAGTAACGGTTATTCTCTTGTGCGTAAGGTTTTTCGTATGCAGAGAGAGACGCTGGATACATATTATGAATCACTGGGGGCTACACTCGGAGAAACCTTATTAACACCTACTAAGATTTATGTTAAGACCTTACAGGGATTGAAGAAAGGTAATGTAACGGTAAAAGCTTGCAGCCATGTTACTGGCGGTGGCTTCTATGAGAATATACCAAGAATGCTTCCGGAAGGAATACACGCAAATATTCAGCTTAACAGCTATACAATTCCTCCGATTTTTGAAATGCTTCAAAAGGACGGGGACATTGAAAAGCAGATTATGTACAATACCTATAATATGGGTCTTGGTATGATAATCGGTGTGGATAGTAAGGATGCAGATAAAGCAGTTAGATTGATTGAAGAAGCCGGAGAAAAGGCATATATCGTAGGTGAGGCAGTAAGCGGCACGAAGGGAGTAAGCTTATGCTAAAGCTGGCGGTTCTGGTATCGGGCGGAGGGACAAACCTTCAGGCTCTGATTGATCAGATAGAACAGAATCAATTACCCGGAGTTCAGATAGAGGTTGTAATTAGTAATAATAGTAATGCTTATGCTCTTGAGCGGGCGAAAAAACATGGTATCGCTGCAAATACAATTAATAAGAAAGATTTTGAGAGCTTTCACCGGTTTTCCGAAGCATTTCTTGAACTTATTGACAGCTATCAGGTGGACTTGATCGTTCTTGCAGGCTGTTTGATGATTATTCCCGAGAATGTTGTACGTTCTTATAAGAATAGAATAATTAATATTCATCCATCGTTGATTCCTTCTTTTTGCGGAAATGGCTTTTATGGACTCAAGGTACATGAAGAGGCTCTTGCAAGAGGAGTTAAGGTGACCGGCGCGACAGTACATTTTGTTGATGAGGGAACAGATACGGGTCCGATCATACTCCAGAAGTCAGTTGAGGTCGAAGAGAGTGATACAGCAGAAATATTACAGAGAAGAGTCATGGAGCAAGCGGAATGGGTAATACTGCCAGAGGCTGTTCGACTGATTGCAGAGAACAAGGTAATTGTTGAGAATAATAAGGTAAAAATTATAAAATAGACTGGATTCGAAAGGAGCTGTCGCAAATTGTTATGTATATAGATTTCAAGGAAATGAGATATCTACCTTTTAATCTGTACAGGTTTTCAGTTTGCTACAGCCTCTTTTCGGTTAAATGAAATTAGGAGGTTAATATGAAAGTATTGATAATCGGTGGCGGAGGCAGGGAGCATGCAATCGCAAGAAAGGTTTCCCAAAGTAGTAAGGTGGAGAAGCTTTTTTGTGCACCGGGCAATGCGGGTATTGCAGAGTATGCAATGTGTGTGGATATTCCGGTAAATGATTTTAAAGCTCTTGCTGATTTTGCGGTTAAGGAAAGTATAGATCTTACGATAGTCGGACCGGACGACCCGTTAGTAGCAGGTATTGTTGATGTGTTTGAGGGCAAAGGGCTTCGAGTATTCGGACCAAGAAAAAAGGCTGCAATTATCGAAGGTTCAAAAGCATTTTCCAAGGATTTAATGAAAAAATATAATATTCCTTCCGCAGCCTATGAAACCTTTGATAATTCCGGTGACGCGATAAATTACCTGAAGAAAATAAAATTCCCGATTGTTTTAAAGGCGGATGGACTTGCATTAGGAAAAGGCGTACTTATTTGTTCAAATTATGAGGAGGCAGAAAGCGGTGTTAGACAGATTATGGAGGACAAACAATTTGGCTCAGCCGGGGATCGTCTTGTAATAGAAGAGT
This sequence comes from Bacillota bacterium, assembly GCA_023393095.1. Lineage (GTDB taxonomy): Bacteria > Bacillota > Clostridia > Lachnospirales > Lachnospiraceae > Mobilitalea. Next base: position 77,380 of record JAEWMT010000081.1, on the reverse strand, counting down.
TTCTGACCGGCCGAGAGGTATCCGTATTGTCCTTCTGTGACGGAACCAGAATACTTCCAATGACCAGTGCCCAGGATCATAAGAGGGCAAAGGATGGTGATCAGGGATTAAACACCGGAGGTATGGGTACATTTTCTCCAAGTCCCTTCTATACAAAAGAAGTGGATGAATTTTGTAAAAAGTATATATATCAGCCCACCATGGACGCCATGAAGGCAGAAGGCAGGGATTTTATCGGTATTCTATTTGTTGGATTGATGCTAACCGAGGGCGGACCTAAGGTACTCGAATACAATGCCCGTTTTGGAGATCCTGAGACCCAGGTGGTTCTGCCAAGAATGAAGAATGATATCGTTGAGGTCTTTGAAGCCTGCATTGATGGAAAGCTGGATCAAATAAGGCTGGAATTTGAGGATAATGCGGCAGTTTGCGTTGTACTTGCTTCTGATGGCTACCCAGAGCATTATGAAAAGGGCTTTACGATTCATGGTCTGGATTCTTTTCGAGGAAAAGATGACTACTTTGTCTTCCATGCAGGATCAAAGAGATCGGGAGAAGATATCCTTACCAACGGAGGACGTGTACTTGGAGTAACCGCTACCGGAAAGGATTTAAAGGAAGCAAGAAAGAAGGCCTACGAGGCCACCGGCTGGATTGATTTTGCCAATAAGTATATGAGGAATGATATCGGTAAGGCAATTGATGAGGTCAAATATACCTAAAATAGTATAAAATGTAACAAATGCCATATTACTGCCATAGTTGATTTGTAAAATTAAGCAATAATTTAGGATGATGATAGTACTTTGCTTTCAGAAAGATCCTGGATTATTGCTTAATTTATGTGTCAAAAGGTTTTACCTCTGTAATAAATATAAATTAGTTAATTGCGAAACTCATAAATTGTAGATATTGTATACACAGCAAATACTGTTTCGGAGCGGAAGTTAAGCCCGAAGGAAGCGTTGGAGCGGAGAAATATGTATCTGCTGTGTATACAATTACAAAGACTATATAGTTTCGCAATTACCTAAAATATAAATGCATATAAATTAGTATTCAAGATAGCTGTTATAGACTGAATTTTGACCAAATCATGTTTATTAATGTACGAAAGGGGTACGTATGAAGAAACCGCATCATAGTAAGTTACTGATTTTCCTACTGATTATTTCAATCGTAATTCCAAACACTTTTGTAGTATATTCTGATAAAGTACTGGCAGCGCAGACGGGTACAGTGACGGCTAAGACCTTAAATGTCAGGACAAAACCTTCAATTACGTCAGATAAAGTAAAATTAAACGGAGCTGACGTTTATCTAATGAAAGGTGATAAAGTAAGTATATTAAATAAAAATGGTGAATTTTATCAAGTTTCAATCATTTTTAACGGTAAAACGGTGAAAGGCTATGTACATAAGGATTACATAAAAGTTTCAACTCAAAATGCAAAACCAACACCTGTGGCAAAGCCCTCTAACAAGCCAGCGGCGACTCCTTCACCCGGAAATAGTACTTCTGTTTCCATAACAAAAAAATTCGAGCTTAAGGCAAATGTTATCCCGGATACCTTGAATGTTCGCAGCGGACCTGCGACATCCTATTCCAAGCTTGCCGGATTAACGAAGGGAGCTTCGGTTACCGTAATCAATGAACATAAGGGAGCTGATACCTGGTGGTACGGAATTACGTTTAATCAAAACGGGAAGTCCTTAAAGGGTTATGTATCAAGTGATTTTATAAAGCTTTCCTATAACAAATCAGTTAATGCGGAAATATATAGTTCTGAATTGAAAATTAGATCCAAGGCGGGAAGCAGTGAGGGTTATCTGAAAGCATCAAACGGTAAAGCAATTACCCTGAAGAAGGGAAATGATGTAATAATCACGGGTGAGACTACAGTTTCCGGTACAAAATGGTTTAAAATAAGCTTTACATTAAGTGGCAAGAAATATACGGGTTATGCAGAGTCAGGTAAGCTCTGCCTCATAACAACCAGTAAGAAACCAACCACAACTCCAAAACCAACGAAAAAACCGACTGCAACACCAAAACCTGTAAAGAAGCCGACCGCAACACCAAAACCAACTAAGAAACCAACGGTGACACCGAAACCAACACCGAAGCCAACACCAAAGCCAACACCAAAGCCAACAAAAGCACCAACACCTGCAGTATCTGCAACTCCAACTCCGACAAGTAATGCAGATTTCGAGGCTCAGCTTACACAGGAAGGCTTTCCCGAAAGCTATAAAACATCATTAAGAAAACTGCATGAAGTATATCCAAATTGGGTATTTAAAGCATTTAATACCGGATTGGATTGGGATACGGTTATTGCCAAGGAAAGTATCCCGGGCAGAAATACGATACCGACTACCAGAGGAGTAGAATGGAAATCCTTTGATAGTGATGCTTATAATTGGGAAAAAGATACCTTTGTATTATTTGACGGTACAACATGGGTATCTGCATCTAAAAAAGCAATTGAATATTATATGGATCCAAGAAATTTCCTGACGACAAGTGGTATTTTTCAATTTGAACTTTTAAAATATCAAAGCACCTATCAGGATATATCTGGAGTAGAAAAAATACTTAAGGGGACACCCTTATATGATACCACCTATTCCTATTTGGATGATGGCGGTCAAACCCAAACAATATCCTATGCGGAAACCTTTATAAAAGCAGCAGAACATTCCGGGGTCAGTCCGTATCATTTAGCATCTAGAGTAAAACAGGAGATAATTGGAAGTTCATCAAAACTTAGCGACAGTGTAACCGGAACCTATAAGGGATACGAGGGCTATTATAACTTCTACAATATCGGTGCTCCTGATACCGCCGGTGGAGGAGCTATAGCAAAAGGTCTTAAATATGCAAAGAATGGTGATAAGAACACGGCAGCTGATTCCAGATATCTAATTCCATGGACAAGCCCATACCGTTCCATTCTTGGAGGTTCCTTCTGGATTGGAAGCGGTTATATTAATAAAGGGCAGGATACAATTTATCTTCAGAAATTTAATGTGACAGCTAAATCGACCTACGTACATCAATACATGACCAATGTCGTGGCACCATCTGCGGAAGCACAAAAGGTTCTTACGGCATATAGTGGTATGATGGAGGATACTCCGATTGTGTTCTCTATTCCGGTATATAATAATATGCCGAACAGTGTAGCCCCTTATCCCAGTAAGATGTATAATCCGAATAATCGGATGAAGAGCCTAAATGTATATAACGCGAGTGGAGACAAATTAGCACTGACACCTTCCTTTAATCAGACACAATATAGCTACGATCTTATTGTAGATTACAAAGTTGATAAAGTACGGCTTGACGCAGCTGCAGTCAGTACCAAGGCAGCGGTAAGCGGTACCGGTACATTTAATCTTAATTCTGGCAGTAATACATTTGTAATAACAATTACGGCAGAAAATAAGGATCAGGCAAAATATACAGTGAATATAGTAAGATCAGCACAATAAAATATGCTCTTAAAAACGACCGTTCCTTGACAAACGGTTTAGAAACCGGCCGAAGGTAAGAAACCTATCGGCCGGATGTTGCATTTAGGAAGAGGCTATTGATCGAACTTTTATATGTATTCGAGAAAGTGTTATCCTAAATAAAGAAAGAAATAGAAGAAAACCTATGAAACTAATACTTGGAGGATAAAACATGAAAAACAGATTAATGAAATATCTCGTATTCTTTCTTCTGCTTTTTGTAGCTGGAAGCTTATTTCCTACTACAACAAGCCAAGCGGCAAGTGCTAAGGTGCATTTAACAGCAGATCAAAATGAGATTTCCGTAGGAGATACCGTATTTGTTTATATAAAAATAAATTCAGGGACTATATTTGGTGATTTTGAAGCAAACTTAACTTATGATAAAAATATATTAGAATATAAGAGCAGAGAGTCAATCATCACTGGAGACAACGGATACTTAAGAATTTCCGATATGAATCGGGATAGAACCGATACCTCCAGAAAATATGCCTTGGAATTTAAAGCACTTAAGATGGGAAAATGTGAATTAGCCTTTGATGACAAGGTTGTCGTATATGATGAATCGGGAAATGAAATGCCGGTTTCAAGTGATACGGTTAACATTACTGTAAAGGCTAGTAAATCAGCATCAAAAAACGCTTATTTAAAATCGATGAAAACCAGCCCTGAAAATATTTCACCTGATTTTAATAAAAAGGTCTATTCTTACAACATAAACGTCGATAATGATATTAAAAAACTTATTATTGGCGCTATTCCGGAAGATGATAAGGCAACAGTTTCAGTCACAGGTAATGATTATCTAAAGGAAGGGGAAAATAAAATTATTATTACTGTATTAGCAGAATCAGGAGACATCATAGAATATACTATCAAGGTATTTCGTAAGTCTTCACCAACAGTAACAATAACTCCCACAGTAACGGCTGGACCATCTGTTGAAGATGATATGACTGCTTCCTTTAGGATTGAGCAAAGGAATGGAGAAAATTACATGATTTGTAGTGGTAGCTATAAATTAATGGAGCCGGGAAGTGAAGTTGCAATACCGAAAGGGTACACTAAAACAACACTTATGATTTCTGATTCCGCCATTACGGTTTATACTCCAAGTAAAGAGCCGCAAAGTGATTTTGTACTGATTTATGCTGAGAATTCCTCCGGTCAGGCTGGCTTTTACCAATATGACAAAACAGAGAATACTCTTCAACGTTATATGCAAGCTCCTGCAAATGCCGATTCCGGACGTATGGATAGTAATAACGCAACTACCATTATAATACTTTTAATTACTCTTTGTGCTTTACTTGGTGCCGCTATCATCTGGTTGATTATAAGACAGGGATCAGGTAAGGAAGATAATTTGGAATAATACTTGACAAAGTATAACGCGCTGTTATACTAATAGTATAACAAGTATAATTCACAAAAAAGATAGGAATACTTTTGTAAAGAAACTAGTTAAATGATTTTAAATCATATAGCTTCTGCTGATTTGATTTTTAAATCTGATTGATTTTACGAGGTGTATCTTTATGTATGTACAAATTGATTTTAATAGTGACGAAGCTATTTACATCCAGCTTAGGAATCAAATAATCTACGGAATTGCAACTTCTCAGCTACAGGAAGGAGAGAATCTACCTTCCGTCAGGGAATTGGCAGAGAATATCGGGATAAATATGCACACGGTAAATAAAGCATATGCTATATTAAAGCAGGAAGGGTATTTAAAACTCGACCGTAGGAAGGGTGCAGTAATTGCAATTGATATCAACAAACTGGCGGCCATTGAAGAGATGAGAGAAAATTTACGTGTTGTATTGGCCAAAGCATTTTGCAAAAATATCAGCTGTGAGGAGGCTCACGAAATCGTGAACGACATATTCAACGAATTTGAAAGGGGGTAATCACAATGTTATGCGACAGATGTCAAAAAAAGGATGCAAAGATACTATACACTGAGATTATTAACGGAGTTAAAAAGGAACAGCATCTATGTGAAGAATGTGCAACGGACTATACGTCCTTTCAAATGGAAAAGCCGTTACTTAATAGTGACCTTACATTAGGAGATCTGCTCTCGACCTTACTGGATAATTATAAAACATCCGATAAAAGGAGTTATGGTGAGGATAATCCAACCTTAACCTGCAAAAATTGTGGTATCACATATGAAGAATTCATCCAGAAGGGACGTTTTGGCTGCTCTGAATGTTATAAGAGCTTTTATGGCCAACTGGGTAAAACCTTTAAAGGTATTCAGGGCTCTGAGATTCATACGGGTAAACGTCCAAAGGGATATGTTACTAATGTGCCAAATAAGGTTGCGAAAGATTTTACCGAAGTTGAGAAGCTTTCATTAAGGCTCCAGGAAGCAATTGAGAAGGAGGAGTTTGAAGAGGCAGCAAGACTTCGAGATCTGATTAAGCAAATGAAGATGGAGGAGGAGACACACAATGCTTAAATGGTATGAACAGATGGCGCCTGATAATGACGTGGTCATTTCAAGTCGCGTTAGACTGGCAAGAAATCTTGAAACCTATCCGTTCTCCTCAAAAATTACGGAAGAACAGGCAGTTGCCCTTGTAAATGAAGTAAAGGGAATTACAAATACACTTTCCAAGCAGGATAATCGGAAATTCTATTCCTGTAATATCAGTACCCTAAGTGACATTGACAGATCTGCGATGGTAGAACGTCACATTGTCAGTCCGCTATTAGCAGAGAAGGAACAGACGACAGGACTGATCTTATCCGAAGACGAAACGGTAAGCATCATGATTAATGAAGAAGATCATGTCAGAATACAGGCGATTATTGGAGGTATGAATTTAGAGCAGGCTTATAAGGAAGCGGATTTAATTGATGATATTGCATATGAGAAGTTGCATTTTGCCTATGATGAGAAATTCGGATATCTTACGGCCTGCCCAACGAATGCAGGAACCGGAATGCGGGCTTCCTGCATGGTATTTCTTCCGGCTCTTAGTGCTGCGAGAATGATTCAGAAGCTGATTGAAGAGGTTGGTAAGTACGGAGTTACCATTCGCGGCATTTATGGAGAAGGTACGAAGAGTCTTGGTAACATTTATCAGATTTCAAATCAGAAGACGATGGGAATTTCAGAAAATGAATTAATTGAAAATCTGAACAGAATTGTATTTCAGGTTGTGAAACAGGAGAGGAAAAGAAGAGAATATATGTTGTCCGTTAATACGGATGAGCTGGAGGATCAGGTTTTCCGCTCCTATGGAGTTTTAAAATATGCAAGGCAGATATCGTCGGATGATGCCATGGCTTTACTTTCCCAAGTGAAATTCGGTATAGACTGCGGCCTGATTAAGTTTGACCGTGAGTTTAACATTCACAAATTAATGATGGGAGTTCAGCCTGGTAGTCTTCAATGGACTCTTGGTAAAAATGTCGGCAGCATTACCAGAGATCAGTCAAGAGCCGAATATATCAGAAAAGAATTACCGACAATTATATAAACTAAATCACATGCATATCAGTATTACAATGCATAGTTAAAACTAAGGCATGGAGTTTATAGAGTACTCTCAGTTTGAATGGAGGATTCAAAAATGTACGAAAAATTTACAGACAATGCAAAGACTGCAATTGGTGTAGCCAAAGATGTGGCATATCGTCTCTCACACAATTATATCGGAACAGAGCATCTTCTGATTGGGTTGATGGAAGTAGAGGGTGTTGCATCAAAAATATTAGAAGAAAACGGTGTTACCGTTGAGAAAGTATTGGAGCTGGTTAACCAGTTAATCGCTCCAAATAACGGAGTCGAGATGATGGAGGGTGGCAGCTTTACTCCCAGATCAAAGCGTATTCTGGATCAGAGTTACAAGGAAGCAGCCAAATTAAAAGCTCAGTTGGTAGGCACGGAGCATATTTTGATAGCACTGATTAAGGAATCGGATTGTATCGCTGTACGCCTGTTAAATACATTGGGAGTAAATGTACAGAAGGTATATATTGATATTTTAACGGCGTCAGGAGTTGACGTCAGCGCGGCAAAAACAGAGTATTCAGCTGGAAAAGGAGGCAAGGCGAAGGGCAAGGCCTCTTCAACCCCCACCCTTGATCAGTTTAGTCGGGATTTAACCGAATATGCAAGGGAAGGTAAGCTGGATCCAGTGATTGGCAGGGAGAATGAGATACAGAGAGTGGTACAGATTTTAAGCCGAAGAACAAAAAACAATCCCTGCTTAGTTGGTGAACCAGGTGTAGGTAAGACAGCGGTAGCAGAAGGACTTGCACTAAAGATAATCGAAGGAAATATCCCGGATACAATCAAAGAAAAAAGAGTTGTAACCCTTGATTTATCTGGAATGGTTGCAGGTTCAAAATACCGTGGTGAATTCGAGGAAAGAATTAAGAAAGTAATCAGCGAAGTCGTAAACGACGGTAATGTATTACTGTTCATCGATGAAATTCATACTATTATAGGAGCCGGAGGAGCTGAAGGTGCTATCGATGCATCCAATATCCTGAAACCATCTCTGGCACGTGGAGAGCTTCAAATACTTGGAGCTACGACGAGGGAAGAATACCGTAAATATATTGAGAAGGATGCTGCACTCGAAAGAAGATTCCAGCCCGTAGTAGTGGATGAACCCTCAGAGGAGGAAGCAATCCTAATTCTTTTTGGATTACGTGATAAATATGAGGCTCATCATCAAGTGCGTATTACGGATGGAGCTTTAGAAGCTGCGGTTAAATTATCCAGTCGCTATATTAATGATAGATATCTTCCGGATAAGGCAATCGACTTAATGGATGAAGCAGCCTCCAAGGTACGTTTAAGCACTTATGCTTCCTCTCCGGCAATCAAGGAACTGGAGCAGGAAATCAAGCGTCTTGAGGATGAAAAGGAAAAAGCGATTAAGACCGAAGCTTATGAAAGAGCCGGTGAGATCAAGAAGCAACAGGAAGAAAAGACTGAAATACTGGAAAAACAAAAGCTTCTGGATGAAAAGCAAAAGATGGAAAAACAGTTGGTGGTAAGTGATAATGAAATCGCTGAAATCGTTGCAAGCTGGACTAAGATTCCGGTCAAGAAGCTGGCAGAAGAGGAAACGGAACGTCTGCAGAATTTGGAGTCCATTCTTCATCAGAGAGTGGTAGGACAGGAAGAGGCTGTCGCTGCTGTAGCAAAAGCAATTCGCAGGGGCAGAGTTGGTCTAAAGGATCCAAACCGTCCGATTGGTTCGTTCCTTTTCTTAGGACCAACCGGTGTCGGTAAGACGGAGCTTTCCAAGGCTTTGGCGGAAGCGATGTTTGGCAGTGAAAATTCCATCATTCGGGTTGATATGTCTGAATATATGGAGAAACACAGCGTAAGTAAACTTATTGGCTCCCCTCCGGGATATGTTGGATATGATGAGGGTGGTCAGCTCAGTGAGAAGGTAAGGCAGAACCCTTATTCGGTTATTCTTTTTGATGAGATTGAAAAAGCTCACCCGGATGTATTCAATATACTTCTTCAGGTATTGGATGACGGTCATATTACTGATGCTCAGGGTAGAAGGGTAAGCTTTAAAAACACCATAATCATTATGACTTCCAATGCTGGAGCACAAAATATCATAGCTCCGAAACGTCTTGGTTTTGCATCTGTTGTGGACGAGAAGGAAGATTATAAGCGCATGAAGGATGGTGTAATGGATGAGGTTAAGAAGATATTTAAACCGGAATTCATTAACCGTATTGATGAAATCATCGTATTCCATTCTCTAACTAAGGATGATATCAATAGCATTGTCAAAATTATGATTGCCACAATTTCGAAAAGAAGCAAAACCCAGATGAATATCCTCTTAGAGACCAGTGATGAAGTTGTTCACCATATTGCGGAGGTTGGTTTTGATGAGAAATACGGTGCAAGACCGTTAAGACGTGCAATTCAGACAAATATAGAGGATAAACTTGCAGAAGCTATTTTAGCCGGCTCGATCAAGGAAGGGGATACGGTTCGAATCGAGTACCTTGACAATGAAATAGTAGTTCAGATAAAAAATAAACAGTAGAAATTACACGATATATCGTATATAATGTAAGAAAGTATTTCGTTAAGATAAAATAAGTAGGTGGCAAGGCTTGCTATAATAGGCCTTAACCTCAGTTCGAATCTTTCACATTTAAGATATAATTACAATTAGGAGGGTCATACAATGGCAGTTATAGAAGAGTTAATACGCAAGGAAGGCGATGGGACAATAAGCTTTGGAAATTACGAATTAAGTGTAAAATCAAAGGTTTCAGACTTCGAACATCAGGGGGATTTATATAAAGTCAAGACCTTTCGTGAATTAACAAAGCTGGAGAAAAACGGAATGTTTGTCTACGAATCGGTGCCCGGTACTGCCGTGTTTCATTTAGATACAAAAGGAAATAGCTTAAGCTTTGAGGTAGCAGGAAATGAGACAGCACAAGTTACATTGGAACTGGAAGCAGAGATGGAATATGAAATCTTTAAGAATGACATTAATTTAGGTAAGATGAAGACAAATTTAGGCGGAAAACTTGTATTCAGCCTGGATTTAGAAGAAGATAAAAAAGATTCTATTAAGGTGGTTAAAAAATAAAGATGGCCAAGAACAAAACCGTGTTTTTCTGTAAAGAATGTGGCTTCGAATCGGCAAAGTGGATAGGTCAGTGTCCGGGCTGTAAGGAATGGAATACATTTGCAGAAGAACCGGTTGTAAAAAAGAGTGCCAGACCGGTTACCACTAAGAATAAAAGAGAGCCTGAGCTGATCTCCAATATCAAAGCAGAATTTGAACAAAGAATCAGCTCCGGAATCGAAGAACTTGACCGGGTGCTTGGCGGAGGGATTGTTAAAGGAAGCCTTGTACTGGTAGGTGGTGATCCCGGTATCGGAAAATCAACCCTTCTCTTACAGATGTGTAGGGAGATAACCTCGAAAGCCAAGAAGGTACTTTATATCTCAGGAGAAGAGTCATTAAATCAAATCAAGATGAGAGCAGAGAGGCTCGGCGTTTTTAACGGCGAGCTCCTGCTATTATGTGAAACTGACTTGGATCAGATTGAAGAAACAATACATAAATACAATCCAGATATTGTTGTAATTGATTCCATACAGACCATGTTCAAGGACGAGGTGAGTTCAGCTCCAGGAAGTGTCAGTCAGGTTAGAGAAGCTACGGCTGCCCTCATGCAGATCGCGAAAGGATTTGGGGTTACAGTATTTATCATAGGACATGTAACCAAGGAAGGTGTAGTAGCAGGACCGAGAGTACTTGAGCATATGGTTGATACCGTTCTATATTTTGAAGGGGATAATTATGCAGCATACAGAGTGCTACGCGCTGTAAAAAACCGTTTTGGTTCCACTAATGAAATCGGTGTATTTGAAATGCAAGGAACCGGACTGGTGGAGGTTAAGAATCCTTCCGAATTTATGCTGAAGGGAAGACCGGAAGGTGAACCTGGATCTGTCGTAGCGGCTTCCATCGAAGGGACAAGACCAATCCTAGTAGAGGTTCAGGCTCTGGTATGCAGGACGAATTTTAATATGCCAAGACGTACGGCAGCAGGAACGGATTATAACCGTGTTAATCTTCTCATGGCAGTTCTTGAGAAGAGGGCAGGAATTCAAGTTTCCGACTGCGATGCCTATGTAAATGTTGCAGGAGGAATGAGGATTACCGAACCGGCACTGGATCTTGCAATAACTACAGCGATATTATCCAGCTATAAGAATCTGGCTTTAGATAATAAGACGGTTCTGTTCGGTGAGGTGGGGCTGACCGGTGAAATCAGAGCAGTCAATATGGCTGAACAAAGAGTAGCAGAGGCTGCCAAAATGGGTTTTGAAGTATGTATTCTGCCACAGGCTAGTAAAGAGCGTATTAAAACATCAGGAATTAAACTGATAGGTGTAAGAAATATTCAAGAAGTAATCGATATACTAAAAAGATAGTTTCCAATGGTTTTCGTTAATCAGGGGGATTACAGATGAATAATACAATGAAAGAAAGATTAATACATCTTGCAACAGCTCAGGAACTAATGGCAGAAGCATCTGATAAAATGACAGAATGGGATAAATCCCAGCTGAACATGGAGAAAAGTGCCTTTGATTCTTTAAATCTCTCGGATCAAGTACTGAAATTTTCAAAGGAAGGAAGCATGCTGATCAACAGGCTTCTTGAATGTTGCCAGTCAGTTGCCAAAAATCCACAAGTTACCGAGCAAAAAAAGATGAAGGTTGTACTTGAGGAAATTCATGATGTATTTAATAAGATTAATGAAGCCTCAATGAGTATCAGTAAAATATCTCATAAGATAGAGGCAGAGGCAGCGGCTCAGAAAGACTTGGAAGAGAGTATTAGAGATACATTTGCAAAAGCGGAAGAAAAAATCAATACGGTTGCGGCCAGTACTGAGCTTGTCATGGCCGAGAATCTGAAATAACAGCGAAGATTATAGTAAAGATGTGTTTGGACTTTAAAAACAGATCGGGGAATCCTGTTTGGCTACAAAATATCAGGCTACAAAAAATCATCTAAATATTCTTGACAATTGCTACAATTCATTGTAATATAAGTAGGTGCCTAACGCACAAACAATAGAATAGGGGTATAGTTCAGCTGGTAGAATAACGGTCTCCAAAACCGCAGGTCGTGGGTTCAAATCCTACTGCCCCTGTAAATAAAAAATAGCTTACATGCAAATGTAAGCTATTTTTTATTTACTCTAGAGGTAGTTGACTGGAACCCACGAAGTGGGTAAGGTGTAGCTTTGCTACACCTTATATCTTTACACAAGCAGACGCAAATATTGCCATTTCTACTTTTTTTGCTTATAATAAAGGTAAATTATTTTAGGGGAGACAGTATTGGAAGAAGTCGACCGGTGATTAACCCCTGTGGAGGTATAGTGATGCTACACATAGCAATTTGTGATGATCTGCCAGACCAGCTTGCAGCCATTACCGAGTTTACAAAAGAATACATAGCTTCACGCGCTCTTGATGCCGAGCTTCGGCAATTCGTTCATCCAGATGCGTTGTTGACGACCTGCGAATTAGAACGGTTCCATATTTACATACTCGACATTGTAATGCCGATGGTCAATGGAATTGAGGTTGGCAGAGCAATCCGCCGACTTGACCGGGAGGCGCAGATTATCTTCACTACTACAGAGCCGTCCTATGCGTTGGAGTCCTTCCAGGCAAACCCGATTAACTATCTGATCAAGCCCATCGATAAGGCACGGTTTTTTAAGACCCTTGATCTTGCAGTTACAAAAATCAATACCGAAGATGAGCCCATTGTTACACTCAAAACAAAGGACGGACTCCGTGTGATAAAGCTTTCCTACATTGTTTTCTGCGAATACAGAAACCATTCCGTGCAATATACGTTGATGAGTGGAGAGACGCTGACCACCCGATCTATACAAGAAAGCTTTTCTGAGCATATCAAACCGCTTCTTTCCGATAAGCGATTTCTTCAGCCTCATACCTCCTTCGTACTGAATATGAACAGGGTAGAAGCTTTTTCAAAAAATGGATTTGTGATGCGCGGTGGGGTGGTGATACCGATCCCTACGAAGCAGTACGCAACAGTGAGGGATACCTATATGGATTACCTGCTTGCAAGGGAGGGCTGTGAATGAGCGAATTGTTTCCTAGTTTTTTGCGCGCTTTGGTGTCGCTAAGTATGGAACTTGTTCTGATGTTCTCACTGCTCCAACCTAAGTATGGGAAAAGAGTTAACGGTCTCACGATAATGGGATTCTTAGTAGTTAATTTACTGACTTCCTTGTTCTGTTACGTCAGTGGGAACCTAACTCTGCTAGCAAGACTGGAATTGATTTTATTAGCAATAATTTGCTTTGCGATTCGCCCCCTGTTCCGGGACAGTTTTATGCAATGGATGTTCAGTTTCCTCACCTTACAAATCGTTATTATGTGCGTTGTGGTGGTCAGCTTCTCAATATCCGAGAGGATGCCATATCCTTTGTATGCCAATACACTCCTGAGGTTCCTTCTGTATTCCGGAATTATTTTTGTGCAGCATCGGTATATACGTCCGCTATACCGCCAGATGGTGACCCATTGGAATGTGTTTTTTTATGTGGCAGCAGCTATTTTTGCCGCTTTTGCTTATTATTTTACGGCGGGGGAGGATATTGTTAAGACCCTTACCGAGCAGGCTGTGCCGATTCATCTCCTCGTTATCATCGCAGTGGCAGTTTATGTGTCCATCTTTTATTCCCTTAAGACCATCTCCCGTGAGTATGCCCTAAGGGAGGAGAATCTACGAATGCAAAGCAATCAGGAGCTGCTGCATTTGTCCGTCACCACTATGGCAAATCGGATCGGACTGCTGGATAAAGCTCAGCAGCAAAGCCGTATTGCGGCTCATGACCGTCGACATTTTAACAACACACTTCTGGAGCTATTGGAGAGACAAAAAACGGAGGAGGCCATTGCATTCTTAAGACAACAATCTGTTACGCAGCTATCCCGTGTCAGAAACTACTGTGAAAACACAGCAATTAATGCGGCTGTGTGCTATTATGCGGGATTGGCGCAGGAGAAGGGTATCACTACAGAAATTAGCCTAGATATTCCGCAATTTCTGTCGGTGGATTCCCTGGAGCTTGCTATGGTGATCTCTAATCTGCTGGAAAATGCCATCCAGGCCTGTGAGGCACTGGAAAATGATAGGTCACGGAGCATCCGGTTCACCTGCCGTCATGTAGGGAGTCTCATTCTGGAAATTAGCAATTCCTGTGACGCTTCTGTATGCTTGGATGAAAACGGATACCCGTTTACAAAAGAAAGCGGTCACGGTGTCGGCACAAAAAGTGTTCTGGCATTTGCCCAAGGGAATAATGCCGAGTTGCTTTACCAGATTGTAGATGGTAACTTCCGTGTACGTATGCTAATATAGAGCGATGCTCTTGTTGTTTGTCAAGAACGATTTTAGAACGAATCATATTTTTTTAAGCATAAAACCGAGCCTTTTAAGAAAAAAGGCTCGGTTTTTGTTACTTTATGGTACGCTCCTGTTATCAAGAGAAGCGCTGATTATATATCTTATGAAAAAAGATCCACCCTATGACGGTATTAAATCTGCAATTCTCTAACTTACGGGAGGGAGGTCGTGAGGTGTTATGGTAGAGATAAAAAACAGGCGGTGTGAGGACGCGCCCCTAATCCAACCAAATGCGGAAGGAAATGTCTGGCCGAAGCAAAGCTGTCCCGCCTTTGAGCCAAGGGAAAGTACCGTGACAGGGCAATGTGAGTGCTGGTATTGCCGACATGCGGACTTTCATTTGGGTAAACCCAAGGCACTGGAGGTGGGGATCTGCTGCTGGCCAAAGAAAATCATGAAATAATGTAAATCATCACAGGAGGAAAAATTAATGAAAAAAATATTAGGTATACTCTTTTTTACGGGCCTACTGCTGATCCTGTTGCCGCAGTCGGGCTTACCTGCTTTTGCAGCTACTACATACAATGTTAGTGACTATAACACACTAAGAAATGTAGTTAATAACCAAGCAAGCGACGGCGACACAATTGTGATACAAGCGCCTATCTTAGTAGATACTTTTCTATCAATCAAGAAAAGCCTTACCCTTACTGCTACAGGTACCGGCAAGCTAGTACGTGGCATGACAAACGGCCCTATATTCAGTGTATTCGACGGCGGCATAACCGTAACCTGCGAGAACCTAACGTTGGATGGCAACAATTTTGACGCACTATGCCCAGCAATTCTTGCTCAATCAGGTGTGCTTGAATTTAATAACGGTACAAAGCTGATCAATTGTAAGAACAATTACCATGGTGGGGGTGTGACAGTATATTCTACTGGTAAATTTATTATGAATGCCGGCAGCAGCATCACCAATGCTAGTGTTCCACCGACTTTCAAAGGTGGTGGAGTATATGTTGATCAGGGAATATTTATCATGAATGGAGGCAGTATCACCAATAATACGGCTGATGAGGGTGGCGGGGTATATGTGAATCAGGGTACGTTCACCATGACAGGAGGTAGTATCACCGACAACGTATCACGTATCAGGGGAGGTGGTGTGATGTTGGGGTCATCCTGTACGGTCAATCTTAGCGGTGATGTGCGGATTTTCAACAATCATAAGTCGGGAGATGTCGACGATAATTTCTATTGTCAATCCGCATCGGGTACACCTTCCCTCACAGGTACACTGGCAAGTTCGGCAGTAATCGGTGTGACTGCGGATGTAACACCGACAAGTAGTAGCCCGTTTACTGTGGCAGTGGGTGGTGCTGGTTATACCATATCAAGTGATGATGCCGCTAAATTCGCAAGCGACAATGCCAGCTACCATACAGGCTATGACAGCACGAATAAAAAGGTTTTGCTTGGGACATTGCCAGTTGATGTTGCTATTAGCGAAGAGCCCCAGGCCGTTACCTACAACGGGTCAGCACAAGCCTTTGCAATCACTGGCACTCCGAACACTGACTTTGCAATTACTTACAATGGTAGTGTGGATACACCAACCAATGCCGGCACCTATGATGTGGTAATCACAAGACCGGCAGATATAGGCTACAATATATACTCCAAAACAATCACGGGCGGACTTACGATTAACAAGAATACGCCGACAATAGACACACCTCCGACAGCGGCTAGTATCACCTACGGAGCTGCATTGTCGACCTCAGTTTTATCAGGAGGTTCTCCAAGCGTCCTGGGCGCTTTTTCCTGGACAAACGGGTCAACCATACCGACAGCGGGTACAAATAGCTACAGCGTGACCTTTACACCTTCAGATACTGTCAATTACAAAACCGTAACGACAGATGTCACAATCACAGTTAATCCAGCTGATGTAGCAATTAACGAAGCGGCCCAGACCTTTACCTATAACGGCTCACCGAAAGCCTTTGCCATCATAGGTACTCCAAGCACGGGCTTTACGATTACCTATAAGCAGGGTAGTAGTACGGTTACACCAACGGGTGCCGGCACCTATGATGTGGAAATCACAAGAGAGGCAGATACAGGCTACAAAGCATACTCCAAAGTAATATCAGGCGGACTTACGATTAACAAAGTCACGCCGACAATAAACACACCTCCGATAGCGGCTAATATCATCTACGGAGCTGCCTTGTCGACATCAACTCTATCCTACGGTTCTGCAAGCGTCCAGGGCACCTTTTCCTGGACAAACGGGTCAACCATACCGGCAGTGGGCACAAATAGCTACAGCGTGACCTTTACACCGTCCGATACTACCAATTACAATACCGCAACAACAACCGTCGCAATCACAGTCCCTACGGCTCCCGCCATTGATGTAATCCCGTCGCAGCCGTCCCTCTATACGGGAGTTGATTTGAATAATACACTTACCAAACCTACGGTACTAGACAATGGCTTTCTTATCCAGAAACAGGGCTGGCAAAGCAGTGCCGACGGTAATACCGGATGGCAGGATGTTCCAGTCGGTTCAATCTGCACGGCTGGAATGAATGGATATTATATGAGGTACTACGTATACTATAAGCCTTCCGGCAGCGGAACCTTAACTATGTTATACTCTCCCAATACAAAGCAGCTAACCATCAATCGGTTCACAGCGACCCTTACACTTACAGTGACACCTACTTCACCCCAAAATTCGGGTACAGCTGTTACACTGAATGCCGCGATATCAGGTAGCTCTTTGGTCTTGACGAGCCAAGGCTATCTCAATACAGTACCTGTTACTTTTAAGGATGGCACAACTACTTTGGGGACTGCCACCATTACAGCGGCATCCGGTACTGCGACATTAACGACCGCTGCGCTTTCCATCGGCAATCATACTCTTACAGCAGAGTTTCCCGGAGAAAGCGATTACTATGCCCCTGCTACCTCTAACGTGGTCAATTATACGATTCAGGTTGATCCAGATATAGCAACCGTGGCTGACGCCGCAAATAACGCGGCAAATGCAAGTTACTCCAACATGACCCAGGCTGTTGCAACCAGTGAAACCGTTATCACGGACGCACTGAAAGCTACGGCGGCAACAGCAGTCAGTAATTCTGAAGTGACGATTACAATCAACAAGATAGATTACACCGCCCCATCAGCGGGGACATCAGCCAATCCGAGCGGTACAAGCGGAAGTTACACCTTTACCATCACCGTGTCCAAGGGTTCACAGAATCAGACAACCGTACAGAGGAGCATTACCATCTCAGCAACTACCTATACAGGTGGGAGCAGTGGAGGGGGTGCTACCGGCTCGAACCCAGCTCCCGTTCAAAGTGGCACAGATCAATCCGAGGGAACAGTAGTAAAGGATCAACAAAAAAGTAACGGGGCGCCCGCGGCGAGTGTAAATAACAGCGGTGCTGAACTAAAAGTAAGTGTATTGACACCTCAGGAGCAGAAAATGGTAACGCAGGGAGAAAATGTACGGGTGATCCTAAAGGTCGAGGACATTAGTGCATTAATCAGTACTGAGGAAAAGTGGCTCATTGATAAAACACTGAATTTGTCACATGCAGATGCAGCCATCCCTGTTCTATATGTTGATTTGTCTCTGTATAAGCAGGTTGGGGACCGGGAACCGACGAAAATAACGGAAACCAATGGTAAAATCAGTGTCAGCATTGAAGTACCGAAGAGTCTTTGGAATACTGATGCAGAGAAGTCCAGGACATTTTATATAATCCGGCTTCATGAGAATAAGGCGATCAGGATAGACGGAACCTATGATTTGGTATCCCATCTTTTTACCTTTGAAACAGACCGATTTTCTACCTATGCTCTGACCTATCAGGATGTGAATGCTACGACTGTGGATAATGACGGCAATACAACGGATCATCCTGCACAGTCTCAAGATTTTCAGCATCTGCGCCTGACAGCAAAGGCAGAAAAGAACACTCAGACGTTAACCTATGTCAAGGTATCGGGTGCTGATGGTTATCTGATCTATGGAGCGAAATGCGGACAGAAGTTGATGAAGCTGAAAGATGTTAACAAAACTGTCACGAACTATACCGTTAAAAATCTGAAGCCTGCAACCTACTATAAATATCAGGTAAAAGCCTATAAGATGATCAATGGAAAACGAGTCATCATAATGAGCTCCAAGATAGTACATTCCGTTACTATGAGCAAGATCTATGCCAATCCGACAAAGTTATCGTCGAATACAGCAGCAGTTAAGCTGTCGGTAGGACAATCCAAAACTGTGACTTGCCAGGTGGTTCTTCCAGAGAGTAAAAAGCTGAAGAAGCATACAGCTGTTATTTGCTATGAATCTACTAACAAGACCATTGCAACAATAAACAGCAAGGGGAAGATTATAGCCAAAGCAAAGGGAACCTGTTATGTGTATGCATATGCACAGAACGGAGTATATAAGAAGGTAAGGGTAACAGTAGAATAATTAACAAACATATGTAGCCTTCAACAGTAATGCAGGTATTTTTAATAATGCCATTTGAAATATGATAAGGCAGTAGGATTAGTCCTACTGCCTATTTTTTAATAATTTTTGTTATGCCTTTACAATTTCCTTAATATACTTATTTCTTGTAATCAGATAGAAGATACCCTGGGAGATAAAATAGATTGCAATTACAACCAGCGTATTCGTAAGGAATTCCCTCACAATCGTTCCGCCTCCATTAATATAAGTCATCAAGTAAATCATCATTATGCCCAAGAACGATCCAAAAATCAATGGTAGGAAGAACACTACTAAAAGTTCCTTACCAATGACGCTTTTCATCTCTTTGTCACTGATACCGATTTTATAAAGCTTATAGAAGGTATCCTTTGATTCTGCAAGCTCTGTGAATTGTTTAAAGTACAGAACACTTCCTCCGGCGATAAAGAACATGACACCCATAACGGCTGACATAAATAAGAATACCGAATAACCTCTCTTAATGTATTCATATGTTTCAACGGTAGATATAACCGGGAGTTGACTATCCCCAAGGGCGATTTTTAAGGCGGTTACAACTTCCTTACTGTTTTTCCAATTCTGAAAATTAATTAAGTGATAATATCCAATGTTCTGACCTGAAATTGAGGTTGATATCTTGTCATAGTCTGCTTTATTTATAATTATAATTGAGTCTGTTGGAAACGAAGAATCCCCCGTAATCCACTCACCCTTACAAGAATCCTTGATTTGAAAGCGATAGGCATTCTCACCATTGTAATACATATGGATACTTCCCGGTTTAATTCCGTGTTCTCCATTCAGACCGTCAATACCAATTATATATGCTTCCCCCTCGACAGGGCTTAAATCACTTCCGGTAAGGGTATTATATTCCTCTGCGGATATAACAGGTTTGCAATCGCTTAGGAGGTCTGATCCTTCCTTTGTACTAAGAAAAATAAATTTCAAGATAGAGTTACTGGTCACCGGCTGCTCATTTATAATTTGATCCAATGTTCCCGTTGGCAATTTATTCATAGTAGCGGTTTCAACATATTCCAGATCATTTTTGTTCATTTCTGCAATTGACTCGGACAAACTTAGTAAAGAAAATGGAGACGCAACTAAAAATATTGTCATTGTGCTCAAAACACTTAACGTAAAGATAATTTTTTTATTCTGGTTAAATTTATGATGCAACTCTGTGATTGACAGCATGTTCTTATAATAGTGTCTGCTTCTTTTAATCAGATGAACAATAAGATTTCCGCCATTTGATAAGACCAAATAAACACCAAGAAATGATGCTAAAACGTAAGATATTAATACCACCGGGCTGGAAATAAGATCTTCGTTTTTGGTGATTATCATGACTGACACGACTGAAAAAAACATGATAATTATTCCTATCACTCCTAAATTTAAATCCAATTTCCTATAATCCTTACCTTCGCTTGTCCTGGCTTCCTTCAAGAAACTGGAGATGTCAATCCTCCTCATTCGGATATAGGTTCTAGCCATCACCGTTGCAAAAATGAAGATGAAGACAATTGTAGTAAGCAGGAATGACTTATAATCTAAGTAAAAGCTGATGTTTTTGATGTCTAAAAGATGCAAGACCACCATTTGAAATAATCTTGAGAATAATGCACCGACACCCATTCCTACGATTAATGAGACACTGCTAATTATTATGCTCTCAATATTAATCAGGTTTCGAAGTTCTTTCGAATTGATCCCTAAACTGATATAAATGCCAAATTCTTTGTTTCTTCCTTTGATAAAAGCCGAATGCGCATAGTTAATAAAAAATATGGAAAATAGCGAGATTGCGACCATGATGATGATAAATAGCAATGAGAGCAAATCATCATCTTCTCTTAATTCCTTATTCATTAATAATCCAGCATACATAAAAAGCAACATGATGGAAAAGCTGCAGGCAAGAAAATATGCTAAATATTTTTTGAATCCGCCTCTAAAATTCTTGATAACCACATCCTTAAAAGTCATTACGCTCACCTCCGACAATTGCTTGACAGTCTAAAATCCTGTCAAAGAATTCTTTGCGAGAGCCTTTTCGTACAATATCCATGAAGATTTTACCGTCCTTGATGAAGATGACCTTCTTGCAGAAGCTGGCGGCAAATACATCATGGGTTACGATGAGTGCGGTAACATTTTTTTCACTGTTGATATTTTCAAAGCAGGTCATTACTGCATTAGCTGATTTTGAATCCAGATTACCCGTTGGTTCATCAGCAAATAGAATGACTGGATCATTCACTAGTGCCCGGCTGACGGCAACTCTTTGCTGCTGACCACCTGAAATCTGATAGGGACGCTTGTCTGCAATCTGATCAATTCCAAACAGCTTCATAGTCTCGATGGACTTTTTATTCATATAATCGCTGTCCTGCTTATCAAGAACCATAGGCAGCATTACATTTTCCTTTAAGGTCAGATTATCAAGTAAATTAAATTCCTGGAAGACAAAACCCAATTTTCTTCTTCTGAATAATGCCATCTCATACTGATCCATCTGATCAATCCGATTTCCACAGATTTCAACACTTCCGCTGGTCGGAGCTGTAATTCCGCTTAATATGCTAACCAGGGTTGATTTCCCACTTCCCGAAGGTCCCATAATGGCGATGAAGTCGCCTTCTTCTACCTGAAGGTCTACTCCGTCCAATGCTTTGGTGGCATAGTTTCCTTTATTTTCACCATAAACCTTTGCTAAATTATTTGCTATTAATACTGACATATCAAATCCTCCTAAATATTATCTCATTGATTTATATGTCTATCATAATCGTACATACTTGGAGTATCCATTGATTTAACTAATGGAATCTTACAGTTTTGCAAGATAGGAAATCTTGACGGAGGTACCCTTCATGAGCTCGGAGGTTAAATGTAGAGAATGGCCTAGCAACTTGCTTACTTCCTTACAAAAATGTAACCCGATTCCACTGGATTGGTATCCTTTTCTACCGTTATCGCCAGTAAAAAACGGTTCGAATACCTTGCCAATATCGTGCTCAGGAATGCCAATGCCCTCATCCTTAATCGTTAAGTATATTTTCTGGTTGTCCTTCTCTACGATAAAATAGATGTTTTTGGAAGCACCCTCCTCATCCTTGGAATACTTCACTCCATTAGAAATGATCTGGTTTATCATCAATTCATTCCATTTACGGTCAGAGAGTATATTAGCTTCCTGCAGATCGGTTATGATTTTGGGAAATACTCTGTTGTATATGAATAGGTTCTTATTCTTATTTATAATCAGTTGCAATTCCTCCAGCAGGTTGATCTGTTCAGGAATGTAATCCTTTGCGAATTCTTCCAAGCGGAGCATATTTAAAACAGTATCTAGATTGGACAGCAGCTTTTTGTTTTCTGTTTTCAAGGCTTGAACTGCAGAAGGAGTATCTAGTTCACCCTGTTCCATTCTTTGGACAAGCAAATCGCTTACTGTAAGAGGAGTCTTCATGTTATGTATCCAGGAGGATAGGAATCTTCTTTCTTTTTTTCGATTAATCTCAGAGTCGTTTAGTTTATCTAGATAATCCATATGAAGCTTCTTCATGGTTTTATTAATTTTCTTATTAATGTCTGAATGGTAGTTTCCTTGAAAATCATGCAGTTTCGACATTTCCTCTAAGCCTTTATAAAGCTTATAATATTCGATAAATTGATACAGCATCCAGATCAGATATACGAAGAGAGCAATAGATAGAGGATAAATAATCTCTATCTTTTCTTTGGTATCGATATAGTAAAACAATCCAATTAGAAAGCTACCGCCAAAATATACAATGGTATAAGTACTTTGATCCTTTAGGAAGCTTATTAATAGCTTACGATCCATTTCATTTTCCCGTCCTTTTTAATCAAAATTCTCCAATGAGCTTGTATCAAAAAGATATCCTACGCCGCGTTTTGTCTTAATTACATCCTCAATCCCTAGGTTAGCTAGCTTACTCTTAACCCGGGTTACATTCACGGTTAAAGTATTATCGTCCACAAAGCTACTTTCATCCCAAAGATCTGCTAACAGTTCTTCCCTGGAAATAACTTGATTAACATTTTGCAAAAACTTCTTCAAAAGTTTATATTCATTTTTACTTAATTCTTCATTTAATTTATTGTAAATTACTTTAAACCCTGCATTATCGAGCCTGATTCCATGAATAATCATGTCTTTTGGGTTTTCGCTGTTTGAATAATCCCCATAGAGTCTTCGGATTAAAGCATTGATTTTAGCAATCAAGACTTGGATATTAAAGGGCTTTACGATGTATTCGTCCGCTCCCAGCTCCATACTTAGAATTTGATCCATATCACTGTTTCTTGCAGAGGTAATTACGATTGGGATTTTTGAATGTTTCCGGAACATTCTACAATAATAATTACCGTCATAATGGGGCAGGTTAATGTCGAGTAATACCAAGTGGGGTTCAAATTTCAAAAACTGTTCCTCAATATTTCGAAACGATTCAATGGCATAAACCTCATAACCATATCCTAAAAGGACTTCCTTCATCTGATTACAAAGATCTGTATCATCTTCAATTATCATAATCTTCGGCATAAATACCCCCCTCTACCTGATGATCACCTTATACGTTTTAAAGCATGGTGACACTTTTTCAACAATAGTGATTTAAATACTTGGTGTAATTATATATTATTTAGCTTGAATTTACCAATAAAAATTCCTACAGTTACGGGGGTGTTCTTTCTATCAGTGCTTACGGTTAGGTCAGATGGTTCAAGATCCTACTACCTCTAGGATAAATAAAAAGATAGCTTACAAGCAAGGTGTAAGCTATCTTTTTATTTATCCTAGAGGTAGTTGAATTGAACTTTAAGAATCCGAAATAACGATTCGTGCGGTAGGAGACACGATTCGTGCGGTAAATGGCTTTTTAATAATAAAATCTGATAATATTATGTCGAAATATAGAGATTTTACATGAAATAGGGGGGTGATTTTCTGTGATAGCAGCTACACTTGGCTGGTTTATTGCAGGAATTGGTGTGGTAGCATTTGTTACATTGTGGTTCGTTGTAAGTTATAACGAACTATCCGCAAAACAGAAGAGCCTTAATACCATCAGCGAGCAGGTACAAATGCACCGTAGATTATATATGCAGGAACGCGGTGGGGAGAATGACGCAGCAGCACAAAAGATACTCGAGAATAAGCTCATGGTATATAGGGAGGTGGAGAAGGGCTATAATGCACTGATAAAAAAGCCGATTTACCGTATTCCTTCGTATATTTTGGGTTTTCATCCTGTAGGAAAGGACGGAGGATATGATTTACGCCTGTGAAGATAGTGGATTTTTATTTAACCGATTGGGAGAGATAAAGGAATGTCCCTTTCTGTGAAGAAAAGCACATTCGTCCTGCTATAGAAGAGGAAACCCTGAGGTTACAGGATCTTATGGAACAAGAAAAAAAGAATAACAAATAATGAAGTGAAAAAACAATGTTGAGTATATACAAGAGGGAATAAGAGTAAGAGTTAAAAATTTCTCGAACCCTTCACTAGGCATAGTTTATGTCGGCACAGGGCACATGAACATGCATATGCTCATATTCTTACAAGCATGATAAAGTTTTTAAGGAGGAACACAAACATGAGAAAAAAAATATTAAGTATATTTCTTGTACTGTGCATGGTGTGTACCATACTGCCGGTTTCGGCAAAGGCGGAAGAAGCTTATACGACTATGGAAACCCTGACCGATACGGGAATATAGGTAATAACGTAGCTCCAATCGACAGAAGGATAGAAATTCAGACGGATGCATGTAAGGGTCTGTTTAATACTTAAGGAGGATACAATGAAAAAAAGAAATTTTACACTTTTTTTAGCAACCGTAATGTGCATCGTTATGCTGCCGGATACTGCATTTGCAACTCAAAACACCTCAGAAAGCGAACCGGTGTAAGATGTATACGGAACGGAGACTGACATCAGCAAAGAAATCACCTTTGATGTTAACGGAACAAAGATTTATGACGGATATAAGTTTACGACTGCAGGAAGCAAAACGGTTAACTGCTCCTACAAGGGGAAAAGGCTGAACAATTTCAAGATAAGTGTCATCAGTAATAATGCGAAATAAAGATGGCAACCAGCTTCATGCCGGCAGAATAGAATAAAGCATTAAAAGGGACTGTTTCATAATAAATCAGGAGCCTAAAGGTTATAGGCGATAGCAATTTAACATGCTAATTTCAAAAGAAGAGAAGGAGGGTATAAGATGAAGAAACATTTAATTATAATAGGAGTGGTGACTTTTCTCCTTTTAATCATGCAGCCTACGAAACCCGTAAAGGCTGAGACGGTCGGCGACTTTATTGTTACCGGTGGTATTTTAGATACGGACTACAGCTATGACAGCGTTAATTATATTTTGAAGGTAATGACAGGCGAACCAATTGATATCAAAAATATAAACCCGGAGATACCCACGGATAACAGAATTGAAGTTGTTGTAGGAAATGTAGCAAATATCACCCTATCAGGTGTGAATATCAAGGCATTAATGAGCCCATTTGTTATTCAAGAGACAGCAACACTCAATCTTATCTTAGCAGAAGGTACAACGAATAACTTAATAGGCGATTCTTATGATCCAACAGGACTTGTTGTGAAAGCTTCTGCTAGCCTTACAATTGGAGGAACAGGTACACTTAAGGCAGCCGGTGTATTTAATGGTTCAGGAATTGGAGGAGAGAAATATGAAAAAAATGGTGATATTACTATCAATAGCGGGACAATCATTGCCATCGGTATCCGTGGAGCCGGTATCGGTTCAGGAGGAAATAATATCATCGGTGGTAGTAATACAAATGGAAATATTAAAATTAATGGAGGAACCATTCTCGCATATTCAAAATTAGGTGCCGGAATAGGAACTGGCTTCGGCAGTGGTCAGGGAACCCCCGGAGCTATAGAAATAAATGGGGGTAAGGTGACTGCAATCGGCATATACTATAATGGTGCGAATTCAGGAATAGGTAATGGGGTAGGATCTACAGTTTGTGGGCAAGTAACAATTTCAAAAGAGGCAAGTATTATTGCGATTGGATCTGGCCGGTCATATGGTGCGATTACTGCCCCGCTGGGGACAGGCAGCACAGCTAATATTCTTGAGGCGGAATTTACCAATTATATTTATTCAGGTTGTATGTTTGATGTGAGAGACAGTAGTGGTGTTACATCTGTGACTAATTATACGTTTAACAATAATCCCTTGGATAATTCTTATATAAATGAGGGGAGAAGCATTGCCATCTCAGTACCCGATGCCGGAAATTATACCCTTTATAAGGATAACGAAAAGCAACAGGGTACAAAAGACACCATAAAAAGTGATCTGTTTCATGTTGCAACTGGGCTGAACCTATGGAAAAGTGTTTCAAATCCTTACACAGTCACCTGGAAATCACAGGACGGAGCAACTACTTTGGAAACAGATAGCTCCGTAGAGTATGGTGATACAGTAAGCTATGATGGAGAGGTCCCAACGAAAGCGGCAGATGTACAATATACCTACACCTTTACAGGCTGGGCAACCTCTGCGAATGCGGAGAGCGGTACTATAGCAGGAAGCTTACCGACAGTCAGTGGAGATACAACTTATTATGCGACTTTCTCAAAGAGAATAAGAAGCTATAGTGTCACCTGGAAATCCCAGGACGGCGCAATCACCCTGGAGACCGACAACAGTGTAAACTATGGTATGGCACCAACCTATGACGGTACGACACCAACGAAAGCAGCGGATGCACAATATACCTACACCTTTGCTGGTTGGGCAACAACCGCAAATGCAGAGAGCGGCACAGCAGCAGGAAGCTTACCGACAATTAGTGGAGATACGACCTATTATGCGGCTTTCTCAAAGACAGTAAAAAATTATAGTGTCATCTGGAAATCCCAGGACGGAGCAACCACACTGGAGACCGATTCTAATGTAAACAACGGTACAGAACCAAGTTATGATGGTACGACACCAACGAAAGCTGCAGATGCGCAGTATACCTATACCTTTGCAGGCTGGGCAACCTCTGCGAATACACAGAGCGGTACTATAGCAGGAAGCTTGCCGAAGGTCAGTGGAGATACAACCTATTATGCAGCCTTCTCAAAGACAGTAAGAAGCTATAGTGTCATCTGGAAGTCCCAGGACGGAGCAACTACCTTAGAAGAAGACGCTAGTGTAAACTACGGTACAGCACCAACCTATGATGGAACAACACCAACGAAAGCAGCGGATGCACAATATACATACACCTTTGCAGGCTGGGCAACCTCTGCGAATGCACAGAGCGGTACAGCGGCAGTAAGCTTACCTACAGTCAGTGGAAATACAACCTATTATGCAGCCTTCTCAAAGACACTAAGAAGCTATAGTGTCACCTGGAAATCCCAGGACGGAGTTACTACCTTAGAAACTGACAATAGTGTAAACTACGGTACAGCACCAAGCTATAATGGAAAAGCACCAACGAAAGCAGCGGATGCACAGTATACTTACACTTTTGCAGGCTGGGCAACCTCTGCGAATGCGGAGAGCGGTACTATAGCAGGAAGCTTACCGACGGTCAATGGAGCTACGACCTATTATGCAGCCTTCTCTAGAATGAAAATCACTTATCCTGACGGCAGCGGAACAGGCAGCTATACACCCACCACAATCAAGCCCGCGGGCACCATCAAGAAGGATCAGCAGAGTGAAGAGGGTTCACCGGTAGCAACCATTAATAACAGTGTCGATAACCTGAAAGCAAGCGTATTCACCGCCGAGGAGAGAGAAAAGGTGGCCGCAGGTGAGGATGCAAAGGTTACCTTACAGATTAAGGACATCAGTACATCCGTCAGTGATACGGACAAGAAGCTGGTAGAGGAGAAGCAGATTAACGAACTGCAGAGCTCAGATCAGCAGAATTCAGCAACGCAGAACACAGCACCGACTGTATTATATGTGGACATCTCCCTGTTAAAGCAGATCGGAAGCGGGCAGGTTATCAAGGTAACTGAAACCAGCTCAATGATCAGCATCAGTATAGAGGTACCACAGAGCTTATGGAATACAGATAATAATAACAGCAGAACCTACCGTGTTGTCCGTGTTCATGATAGTGCAGTAGATATTCTGGAGGGAACCTATGATCCCACTACCCATCTCTTTACCTTTGAAACAGATCGTTTTTCCACCTATGCCCTGACGTACCAGGATGAGAGTAGAGCTACCCCGGAGAATAGCGCAGGTACCACGGTTAAGCCTACGGCATATCAGGATTTTAATCATCTGCGATTGACTGCCAAGGCAACAAAGACCTCACAGAAACTGACCTATGCAAAGGTTAGTAAAGCTGACGGATACCTGATCTACGGTGCACAATGCGGACAGGAGATGAAAAAGCTCGCCGATGTAGAGAGTACGATCACAAGCTATACCGTGAATAAGCTAAAACAGGGAACTAATTATAAGTACCAGGTTAAGGCTTATCAATTGATTGATGGAAAACAGGTTATTATAATGACCTCGAACGTGATTCATTCCGTCACCGAGGGTAAGATCTACGCCAACCCGACAAAGGTAACCTCCAATACTGCAACGGTAAAACTGGCGGAGGGAAAAAGCAAAACCGTGTCCTGCCAGGTGGTTATACCTAAGGGGAAGAAACTGAAGCAACATACGGCAGAAATTCGCTATGAATCATCGAATAAGAAGATTGCAACTGTAAATAGCAATGGAAAGATTACAGCAAAAGCAGAAGGCACCTGTTATGTGTATGCTTATGCGCAGAACGGAGTGTATAAAAAGATAAAAGTAGTTGTGAAATAGAAATGGATTTAAGCAAACGCAAAAAAAAATGACTCTCTTTAAAATACCACTGAATGATTGCAATAGTCTTTTAGTGGTATTTTTATGATATCATTTATTCCAAATATAGGAATATAATTGTGAATCGAATATCGGAATATTTAGATTAGACCCAATTAGACTTGCAGAAAGAACCATTAGTTCGTTACGAAAATCAATATCATGATTTGTCGATAGAAAGAGATATTGAAGTTGTTGAGCTTCTTTAGTGAGGGGTGATAAAATAAGAGCGGTTATTAACGAGTCTGTGAAAGTTTTTCTGTAAATAAAGATTAATTAGGTCTTCTATGATAAAATATTAAATTATAGGAGGCCTATTATTTTCTATCAGAGGGTGGCTGCAACATCTGGCACTGAAGCCTCAAAAGCAAGTGAGGGGGGTCAATGTGTCGACAAATTCAAACGGAGGCGGCTCTGGCGGCGGTTCCTATACTCCTGTACCTACTCCCCCTCCAAGCAGTACAGAGAAACCTGAGGGAACAGTGGAAATGGTCCAGCAGCATAATGATGGTGCTCAGGCAGTGAATGTAAACAACAGCAGTGATGAGCTGAAGACCAGTGTATTGACTCCCGAGGAGCAGGAAAGGGTAGTAAGAGGTGATAATGCAAAGATAATATTGAAGGTTACGGACATCAGCACTTCGGTCAGTAAGGAAGAGAAGAAGCTGATTCAGGATAAACTGGCTGCGGAGAATGGAGTTTCAGAGAATACAGCTGTGGACAAATCTGTTCTGTATGTTGATCTTTCTCTGTATAAGCAGATCGGCAGCCAGGCAGAGTCAAGGGTTACCGAAACCAAGGGTAAGATCAGTATCAGCCTTGAGGTACCGAAGGAACTCTGGAATACGGATGTAACAAAAAGCAGGGAGTTCTATGTCCTTCGAATTCATGACAGAGAAGTAACCAGAATTGAAGGGACCTATGATGCAGATAAGCATCTATTTGCCTTTGAAACCGACAGATTCTCAACCTATGCCCTGACTTATCAGGATACCAGACAGATACAGACCTATCAGGATTTCCATCATCTGCAGCTGACAGCAAAGGCGGACAAGACCTCTCAAACCCTATCTTATAAGAAAGCTGCCAATGTGGACGGATATCTGATCTACGGTGGAAGATGCGGGGGAGAGATGATAAAACTGGCAGACCTTTCAGCAAAAACCACAAGCTACACAGTTAAGAAATTGAAAAAGGGAGCAAATTACAAGTACCAGGTCAAGGCCTACCGGATAATCGACGGAGAGCAGGTTGTAGTAATGACCTCAAAGATAATACATTCTATTACTGAGAGTAAGACCTATGCTAATCCGACAAAGGTAACAACGGATGTAGCATCAGTAAAGCTGAAGGTGGGAAAATCCAAAACCGTGACCGGCCTGGTGGTTCTGCCGAAGGGCAAAAAACTAATGAAGCATACAGCAACCATTCGCTATGAATCCTCCAACAAGCAGGTAGCAACCGTAAACAGCAAGGGAAAGATTAAAGCAAAGGCAGAGGGCACCTGCTATATATACGCTTATGCGCAGAATGGGGTGTATAAGAGAATAAAGGTAACGGTGGAATAAAATGCCTAAGGAATATAGGTAATAGCGTAGCTCCAATCGACAAAAGGATAGAAATTCTGACGGATGCATGAAAAGGGTCTGTTGTACAAATTTGTACGACAGACCCTTTTCTTTTTATGGTGCGCCCAAAGCTACGATTCGTGCGGTAGAAGACCCGATTCGTGCGGTAAACGGTTTTTTTATAAAAAATCTGATATTCTGAAAATAAGCAAGAATCATTTTATACTATATCCACCCGGTTATATCATGGGGCTTTACTCTGAAGGAAGACATTAGGAAGTGAACATTAAATACTTAAGGAGGATACAATGAAAAAAAGAATTCTTACGCTTTTTTTGGCAGTTGTAATGTGCATCGTTATGCTGCCGGATACTGCATTTGCAACTCAAAATACATCAGAAAGCGAGCCGGTGTATCTTGGCACAGAGGCAGAATACCAAACAACCATTGACACTATGTTTGACGAGAATGGTCTTCGTAAGGTAGCGGTTGGATATAACAGCAACAACGGTACGCTGTACTATAAAGAGGGGCTTGTAAATAAGTATGGTGAGTATATAGTACAACCCATCTATGACGAAATTATGAATGCCGCGGACTATGTTGTTCGTAGTGCAGCGACTACCCTACCCTCTTATTTTGTCGGTGGATACACTCAGGCAATCCGTGATGGTAAGATGGGTCTTATTAATGTCAAGGGTGAGGAGGTTGTGCCCTGCCAGTATGACTATGTAGGTCTGCCATCGGAGGGGGTCTGCAGAGTATATCAACATAAGGAGAAGATAGGTGCAAACAATGCCTATTATTTGGGTTATTGGAGCATAGAGAAAAACAAAGAAATTGTTGCCCCCAATAAGTATGAAACGCCTTTCACAGACAGGAACCTTTATGATTATAACACAGGAAAAGCCATGAAAAAGCCTGCCGGTGACTACCTTAAAGTACATGATTTTAATGGTGGATATGCTCTGGTTTTTACGGAGTCAGGCTATAGTAAGAATTTAATTTCGGATTTTAGAAAGTCCACCGTGATAGATAAAAATGGTAAGGATATCCTTGGGAAAACATATATAACGGCCATGAGCATTTTAACCGATATTTTTTATCAAGATTATCCCCAAAAGGGGCCTTATTTGGCCTTTTTTGATATGAATGTAAGCCCAAGCAAGTACAAGAAAACCGAGGTTTACAAAGCGTGGCAGAAATTTTCGGACATAAAAAAGGGCTATTATAAACTAGGTCCTTCGAATTTTACAGGACTAGTTGGTCCGAAGGGTATCTTGATTCCTGCCGAATATACAAGCGGGCACTATGTAGCTTTAGGTAAAGCTGAGGTAAGCTTTGGCAATGCAAGATTTGAAATTATTCCGGATAAAAAGCTGGTCATCACATCCAATTCCCTCAAGCCACGAATCGATATCTATGCTCCGACAATTGTAAACAGATATGGCGTATTAGATATTAACGGTAAAAAGATAATCCCCTTTGGGGTTGGGGTGGCATATAACAAAGAGCACCAGATTTTTGTGACCGGAGGTAAAATCTATAATACTGCCGGAAAAGTCATTAGTAAGCGTACTTACCTGTTTCTAACGGATAACTTTACCAACGGCTATCACCTGGCAGCCACGGAATCAGGCACCTATAATCATCAGTACAATTCCTTTGTTACCACTTGGTACGTAGTGAAGGCTGACGGTAAGGAGTATAACCTCACAAAGGCTTTGGGCTTGGGAAAATATGAAAACATGTTTGCAGGCGATAGTAATTTTAACACCAAAGGCTACTTCTGGCTTCAACGCAAGGGCGGCAAGTGGGGACTGATTAACTATAAAGGAAAGACCATCTTACCCTTTGAGTATGATACAGTAGATAGCGGCGAATGGCAGAATGGCAAAAATGGGTATGCCATAGTAACTAAGAAAGGCAAGTACGGGATTGTCAACAACGCAGGCAAAGAAATTGTGCCCTGTATTTACGACGGGTTTGCTGATTACAATACCTATGCAAATCCTTATTATGGTAATAACAAACCCTCTGTCTTATCCATGGAAACCAAAGATGGAATTGGATTGATAGAGATTGCGACTGGAAAAATTATTTTGCCTGCCAAATACGACTCGGTTCAGGCGTTCAGGTCATATGGGCAGCGAAATCTTAACTATTTTGATATGGGCGTCTACTATGTAGAGCTAGGTGATAAAAAGCTTTTGCTGGATAAAAACGGTAAGGAAGTATTCTCTACTACCGAAAAGTTTCATGAAGCAATCGATGGCCTCTACTATTATACTGGAAGTAAGGGCTCCTTTGACAGCCGCGGTCGTATCATTATTCCCTATTATTTAACTAATGTCAGAAATCTAGAGGTTGGTGACAGCTATACCATCTATGTGAAGGACAAAAAGGTGTATCGTATTTCTGCAAACTATCTGGATATGAATTACCGCTATAAGAGGTATCAATCATCCTCTACAGCAGACAATAAAAAGATTGACACCTATGCACAGAATAAACGGGACGCTCACAAAAAAGCCCGTGAGCAGGCAATTAAGGATCCATATCAGAATAAGGCGATCTACAAGGAGCCCTTTGTCTCCTTCCGCACAGTACCTGATAAAGTAACCTACAAGGTTGGCGACCCCTTTGAAACCAAGGGCTTCAAGGCTGTATGGGTAGATGTGTACGGAACTGAGACTGACATCAGCAAAGAAATCACCTTTGATGTTAACGGAACAAAGATTTATGACGGATATAAGTTTACGACTTCAGGAAATAAAACGGTTAACTGCTCCTACAAGGGGAAAAGGCTGAACAATTTCAAGATAAGTGTCATCAGTAATGATGCGAAACTGAAGTAGCATACGGCAGTCATTCGTTATGAATAGAAAACCAAGGGCTTCTACTGCCTATTTAAAGAGGAAAGCCTTGAGACTCTATGGTTTCAAGGCTTTCCTGCAGTATTACGTCCAAATGGAAACAACTCCATCTACTTATCACTCTATTATACTTTAGGTCTTCTTTTGCAGAGGCAGCATAAGTCGCATAATGAACACCCCTCCCTCTATTTCAAAGGAATATAATCCCCCATGGTGTTCCACAATGTCGACCATACTCTTAATTCCGAAGCCATGGCCGGCATCTTTTCTATTTGATTTAGGCAAATCGCCCTCCATATCAATCTTTCCCACATAGGCATTTTCTGTGGAGATAACCAGCTTTCCACCGTTGATAACAGCATGGATATAAACCTTGCGAAGCTTTTGATCCTCTATCTGATCGGCTGCGGTTATGGCGTTCTCCAGTGCATTGGACAGCAGGGCACAAAGTTCGGTGTCGTTTACATCAAGTTCATTCGGTAGTTTGACATCTGCATGTAGAACAACCTGTATCTTTCTTGCCTTATTTTCAAAGCTGGATAAAATGAGATTGACGATTTCATTTTCGCAATATCGTATCGGAGTCAGGGCATCAATAGCGGCCTCTGTACTGGCAAGATATTCTTTGATTTTCTGAAGATCACCATCAGTTGCAAAACCACCAATCAGCGATAGATGATGGCGCATATCGTGGCGATAGATCATAGTGCTATTTTGCATTTGGCGCATCGCATCAAGCTCTACCCTGGCATTCTGGAATTGGGAAGCAAAGATGTCCCTCTCTCGCTGGGTCTTGGCTTGCTTTTGGGATTCGTTGTAGTATAGGAGAACAAACACTAAGTAAAAGGTACAAATTACAGAAGGAGTAAATTGTACCGCTTCACGAGCACCGGAATATAGAAGATTCGTATAGACGGTAGTGACGTAGTCAAACAAATAATACAAAAGAGGTACTGCACCAAAAAGCAGACAGGAGCGTGTTGATCGCTCTATTAGCTGTATTACTGAGTCAGCCACATATTTTTTGAGGTAATAGTACACAACACACATAGCAACAAAGTAACCAATATGATTGGCATAATGGTTGCCGAAAACCGCCGCTGTCATAGAGCCAATCCAGCGAGGTATTTGGCAGCATAGATAGGCTGTCAGTACGCTGCTGATCGATATCAGCCACGGACGTTTGAAATATAGGACAAGGAATACAATCGACGGCAAATGTGTAATGAAGGGGTACAGCTTCATTGTAATTTCTAATCCTAGCATCTGCCAGCAAATTATTTGAATAGAGATTATAATTGCAAAAAAAATAGCAATTGCCAGTTCGCCTACCCGTGTACGTTGCACACCGGCAAAAAGAAGAGACACCGCTAAACCGAACACCAATACAATACCGGAACGAAATAATATAATAATGGTATCTATCACAGTATATCCCTCCGTTCATTTGGTGACAGCAGATATTTCATATAAGCAGCTTTCGCATTCGAAAAGGCATCTCTTGCTACGGGTACCGTTTTACCCATAATGGTAGTAAAGCCTTTCTTATTAAGTTCGGTCACTTGGCGCAGATTCACCACATAAGAACGATGAGGCTTATAAAAATATGGGTCTGACAGCAAGTCACTCTCGTAATCGGTAAGGTAGCCATAGGCTTCCCGCACCTCGCCGTCTGCAAGGATAAACTGTACAGAGCGGTTTATGACTTCTACATATACAATTTGTGAAAAGGGCAGCTTTACGATGCCGCTTCCTGCTTTCAGTGTCAGATACGCATTCTCTTGTGTAAACCTTGCAAGCTGCTTGCTAATGGAAGGAAATATCTCATCCTTACATGCGGGTTTCATTATGTAATCCTTGGCACCTACGCGGTAGCTCTCCACCGCAAACTCACGGGATGAGGTAAGGAAAATAATCGGAATCTCACTATCTGAACGGCGAATCTCTTTCGCAGCCTCCATTCCTGTAATACCTGGCATAAGGATGTCCAAAAGCAATAGATCAAACTGTCTTATTCTCATAGTCTCTATCAGCTCTGTGGCGCTGTGAAAGGCTTCATATGTAACTGAACTGTCCATCTCCCGGCAATAGTCCTCCAGCAGAGAAGAAATACGGGAAAGCTCATCTAGATTGTCATCACAAACAGCTATATGCATGCTCGTCTCCTCCGTCTATGTAAAATAATCCAATCATATTGTAACATAAAGCAATGGGAGCTTCAAGAATCCGAAATTACATTTTTACAGAAAGAGATACGATTCGTGCGGTAGGAGATACGTTTCGTGCGGTAAACGGTTTTATGTTTTAGTATTTGATATTATTATGTCGAGGGATAGAGATATTACAAGAAAGAAGGGGATTTTCTATGGCAGTAGCCACGCTTGGCTGGTTTATAGCAGGA
Source organism: Bacillota bacterium (assembly GCA_023393095.1). Taxonomy (GTDB): domain Bacteria; phylum Bacillota; class Clostridia; order Lachnospirales; family Lachnospiraceae; genus Mobilitalea. The sequence goes on along the minus strand of JAEWMT010000081.1, from coordinate 41,636 downwards.
ATCTGTGTGACAGCATTTGTTACACTATGGTTTATAGTGAGTTTCAGGGAACTATCTGCAAAGCGGAAGAGCCTTGAAACCATCAGCGAGCAGGTGCAAATGCACCGTAGGTTGTATATGCAGGAACGCGGAGGTGAAAATGACGCAGCAGCACAAAATATATTAGAGAGTAAGCTAATGGTTTATCGGGAGGTGGAAAAGGATTATAACACCATGATAAAAAGACCGATGAATCGTATTCCCGCTTATATTATGGGATTTCACCTTGAAGGGAAGTAGCCTGGGATATAGTAGATGTTTTAAATCATAACAAAACCGTTTAAGAAGATAAAGATAACAGTGGAATAGAAATCGTAAAAGAATACAAGTAATAGCATAACTCCAATCGACAGAAGGATAGAAATCATGACGGTTGCATTAAAAAACCAAGGGTCTGTTGCACAAATTTGTGCGACAGACCCTTTTCACCATCTTCATTACATTATTAAATTCAAGCAGTAGGAGATAAATTCAAGCAGTAGAAGATACAATTCGTGCGGTAGGAGACACGATTCGTGCGGTTAAACGATTTTATAGGGTAAAATCTGATATTATTATGTCGAGCGGAAGAGATTTCACAAGAAATGGGAGGATGGATATTTTATGACTACAGCCACCCTTGGCTGAGTTTATTGGAGGAATCTGTGTGACAGCATTTGTAAAGCTTAAAGGAGAGTATTATGTTTAGATTAGAAGAGATTTATAACCAAGCAATAAGAATTTCGCGTAATATTGTGGAAGATATAAGGTTTGGCAGAAAATTATATTTAAATCCTGTTGAAATATGGTCCACTCAAATATGTAAATATATGGAGAATGAAGCTGATATATTAACATTACTAATCAGTGTTCAGGATAAAAACCCTTACTTGCATTCTCATCCAGCTAACGTAGCATTCTTATCATTTGCCATTGGAAAATGGATGAATTTGGATTATTTAAAACTAGAAAACCTGGTTCGTGCAGGACTTTTACATGATATAGGAAAAGCAAAGATAAAAGATAGTCTATTAAATAAGGCTGATACATTAACATTAGAAGAGATGGAAAAAATGAAATCTCATCCGGTTATAGGCTATAAATTATTAAATAACGTGAATGCATTCGATTCGGAAGTGCTACAAAGTGTTTTATTTCATCATGAAAGAATGGATGGAACAGGTTATCCCTTGGGACTAAAGGGAGAAAAAATAAATTTATTTGGCAGAATAATAGCAATAGCTGATACATTTGATGCAATCACAGCCACCAAGACATACCGCGAGAAGAAATCACCTTTAAAAGCGGTTGAGGAAATTCAAGCAAACAGCTTCAATCATCTAGACCCATATATTTCTCAAATTTTTGTAAATAATATTCTTGACTACTATAGAGATAGAGCGATTCGGTTAAGTAACGAACAAGTTGGTAATATAGTTTATTTTAACCCGATAGAGATAACGAAACCATTAGTTCGTTGCAAAAATGAATATCATGATTTGTCGGTAGAAAGAGATATTGAAATAGTTGAGTTTCTTTAGCGAGGGGAAATAAAAATGAAGCCGGTTAAGCTTTCAGCAAAGTGTTCTAAAGTTAATGTGTCATAGGTGTTGTAATAGAGCTTTAAAATAATAAGATTTTAAAGAATAATAGGATATTTATAACCTTGAATGATTATGACCTTTCACATATAATAGGATTAGCGTAGAAATACTATATTTGTTATAAGAAGGGAGTTGGTAAATCATATGAATTTAGAGACATTTGTAAAGGAGTCAGGATTAGAATTACTGGCATTTTTAATTTGTATATATTATGGAATACGTTTATTAATACTTCATGATATCAGCATCATTCGCGGTAAAAATAAACCGCCGGTTAAGGACGAAAAAGCCTATATGAAAGTTAGCGGAAGCTTAATTCTTTATTTAGCAGTAGTTTTCCTACTTATGGCATTTCTTATGTATGTTTCTGTTTATGCTGCTTTAGCAGAAATTTGTGTTGGCATTATTGTATTTGGGATACTATGGAGGTCAATGGATAAAAAATACGGAGCATAAATAGGATTAATTACGTAATCGTTTATTTGATAATGAGCCAATGGAAAACATCTGTATGATGATTCAGGAATAATCATAGTGTGATGTGAAAAATCATATAATGTATCGTTAGCTGTAATCTGGTCTTTAATAGTCGGCTACCTAATCTTACTTGATATGGGGGTACATTATTGAATATAAAATTTATTACATTTGGGGCAATATTAGCTGCTATAGCTGCATTGTTTCAGCTTTTACCAAATTTTCTTTCGGAATTATTTGTATTCATGACGATATTTAGTACATTGCCTATTTATATCATATCAAGAATAAATCCCAAAACTGGGGTTCTATCGTATATTGTTGCTGATTTTATGGTTATGCTGTTTAGTGTTCATGAAGGGATATTATTTCTTTTTACAAATGGGATCATAGGATTATCACTAGGAATATGCAGCTATTATATAAAAAGAAATATTATTATTTGGATGATATGCTCCATTATATTAACGGCAGCATTATGTATTATAAATTATTGGATTGGAATTCCAGTTTTTGGTGGAGATTTACCCGGTAAAATTGTGATACAGCTAGCTAGTCTTTTAGGCTTTGCATTCGCTTATAATATCATCTTTTTTTATATTTCAGGCTTCATCTATAATCGTTTAAGAATGCTAGATTTTATTAATAAGATTATTTGATTTATAGAATTAAGTGTATCAAATTCTCATGCTGGCATACACAGTACCACAGATAACGATAACAATGCGTGAGAATTAGACACACTTAATTGCATTATACACAACAGATACACATTTCGCCGCTCCGACGTTTACTTCGAGCTTAGCTTCCCATCCAAAATAGTATTTGCTGTGTATTCAATTCAAAATCAAAACATCCACCAAGATGGAAATCTCGAATCAAAATCACGTCTGCGGTCAAATTCGTTTCTTCTCTCAAAATCATGCCTTCTATCAAAATCAAATCTTCTGTCAAATTCTCTATCAAATTCTCTTCTGTCAAAGTTTCGTTTTCTGTCAAAATCGCGTCTTCTGTCAAAGTCACGTCCTCTGTCAAAATCACGTCTTCTGTCAAAATCAAATCTTCTATCAAAATCAAATCTTCCAGCGAATTCATTGTCTATATTACCGCTTCTGTTAAAATTATCTTCACGATTAGGTTCAAATTCTTCATCTCTAATAGTATCATTATTAATATCGTGATTATCTTGCATAGTTGTCCTCCTTCAAATATATCCGGTAAATAACATTTTATTTATTACTGTTTGATGATTTAAACAAATTAAATGAAATTACCTTAACGAAAATAATATACTATTAAGATATGTTATAAACTTTTACGGTGATACAAAATCTATTCATTTAATTAAAATGAAAAACTTAGTGATGTTATGTATAAGAATGATAAAGGAGCTATACACCAGCTGATTTTATCAGCTAGTGATAGCCCCATATGTGAAAAAGGAACGACGACAAACATAAGTGATAATTAAACTCCTCGTATATTACCAGACGATGGTGCTTTATCCGAAACGGAATCAGGGCGCGGAGGAGGATTTTTAAACATGGAATCTTTAACTTTGTTTGAGGTACTACTTTTCCCTTGTTTCTTTGAGGATGTGTTTTTAATATTCATAGTATAATTCTCCTTTTGTTTTTTGATAATTTCCGTAGAATAATTCAACATAAGAGGTACATTCCATAAATTTCCCTATTTGGTCCCTTTTTGCGATGACTTGTTTGATGTGGCCGTTTTGCAATTGTTTTTGGTATCTGAACTATTTTGGTAATCAACATCATAATCAGAATTGTTATTTTTTGCACCCGTATCCTTGGATGGAGTGCCTTTGCTATTCTTCATTTAATTTCTCCTTTCAGATCAATTTAAATCTTCTCCACTAAATAGTATTATCTGTGTTTGGGAAAAATATATGCGTAAATACCAATTCTTTTATGCTTGATTTAAGCGCTTAAATGATTCCTTTAAAAGTGGATAAACAGAATAATTTTATTTTTTAAAAGTACTTTCAGGGATTTTAGGAGATGTGGTTATCTTATAACAATATATTATGCTAGGTAGTTAGACTTTTTATTGAACAATATTTTAACGATCGGTAGTTTATGTTACAATGGATGTGAATTATAAATATATCTCATCAGGAGGATATTTACCATGAATATAGAACAGCTTATTAAGGATTATGGAGTATATATCTATAATTACTCATATAAATTAACCTGTCACCCTTCTGATGCCGAGGATGTTGCCCAAGAGACTTTTATTCAAGCGTGGAAAAATCTCAACAGCCTGCAATCAGAAAAGGCACTGAAAAGCTGGCTTACGAAAATATGTTATCATCAATTTCTTATGAAGATCCGTAAGACAGGTAGATATAAGGAAGAACTAATGAAAGATATAAATGATTTGGAGCAGGAAGGACGGAGACTTCCCGAAATCATTCCCAGTCCGGAGGATGAGGTGCTGGTTGAGGAGGAAATAAAAGAATTACAGAATGGATGTTTTTATGCTATGGTTCGAAAGCTTACATTAAACCAAAGAATAGTATTTTCTCTGGTGGACATGTATGGAATGAAGATGGAAGAAGTAGCACAAATTTTAGAAACCTCAGTACTGGCAGCTAAGGGGCTGCTTCACCGGGCACGCATGAATATTGATTCCTTCTTTGCAGATCACTGCAATTTGATACATATGAATAATCCCTGCAGCTGCAAAGCATGGATTGAGTTTTCCAAACAGCGTGACGGCCTTCAAAAACAGACTAAGAAACTGTTGGAAACTCTGGATTATAAGGAAAAGAATTATTATTTTAATCCAGAAGTACGTAGGAGGGTAAGATATCTATATGAAAATATGCCTGATAAGAAACCGGATTCGCAATGGTATCAAAAAATTTTATTGATTCTTGATAGAAATTAGTTTTACCCGTATCTTTTCTGCTTGTGAAGCATCTTTATCTATGTAGAAATAGGAAACTACTATATAGGAAAGTGCAGAAAGGAGAAATCAAAATGAAAAAAGTAACAAATGATTTTCAGCAATTTATGGAGGAATCTAATGGTATCGGGCCCGCATTTATGGAAGTTATAATGAAAATGTCCAGCGTAAATGCATTAGAAGCAAAAACACATGAACTAGCTTATATTTCAGTACTTGCAGCATTGCAAATGACAGGCGGTATCCCTTTCCACGTTAAGCAGGCTAAGGAATTAGGAGCTTCCCTGGAGGAAATAAAGAGTGCGGTACTTGTCGGTATACCCTTAGTTGGAATAAGGGTATCGGAGGCTTTCGCTACAGCAATCAATAACTATTTTGAATGAGATGATAGGTATATACTGCAGAAATGGAAGATGGAGGTCAATATGGGAGAGTTAAGTAATCTGCCAAACATTGGTAAAGTAATAGAAGAGCAATTAAATCAAGTAGGAATTATAACTTATGATCAGCTGAAAGAAATCGGCAGTCAACAGGCATGGCTTAGAATTAAAGCAATCGACCCTTCTGCCTGTATTAACAGACTTTACGGATTAGAGGGGGCTGTTATGAAGATAAGTAAAAAGGAACTCACTCAGGAGAAAAAGTCTGAGTTAAAAGAATTTTATAATACATTTAGACAATAGCTATTAATAATTCAAATATAGTATCCAAAGTGGTTATTAATCCTGCATTACTTAATGAGCATATGAAGATGTTTTAGTAAATCGTAGATTAATTATGAATGCTTTTAATTTTTTTTTGCTTTGTTCAGAAAAAGAGAAAAAGTTGAGAATCTGTAATTATGTTATATTATAATTAAAAAACCAAGAGGCTGTCGCAAATTGATACAGCCTCCTTTTATTGTTGATAAAGTATTAAATGATATGTTGTTATTCCGTTATGTTATTGAGTCTCAAAAAGTTTTCATAAGCAAGCTCATGTAAGATCTTATATAAGGCTTGAACATTATATTTTTTCGGAAATTCAAGTTTTTGAGAAGCGTACTGCGGATTATGCCCCGTCAGATGAGGAGTTGAGATATAGGTAAAGGTAAGCTCACTGTCATCAAATCCAAAGCCGGAGGTTTCCATAGTTACATCTACAATGGAATATAGATTTATAGATTTGATTCTCATTTTAGTTCCCGTTGCCCCTTGTTTATCTGTAAATATAATTCTTCTGTTGGTAAATATAAGTGCATCTCTGATCAATTTAAAGCCAATCGTAATTACTTCCCCATCCATTAAATACATACCATACTCGTTTGTTAATGCTTCAACGGGGATTTCGTTGTAGTTACTTAAACCGCCTTGTATTAAGTTCTTTAAACCAAATGCCATATTATATTCATTCCTTTCTGTTAATAATATATTAAATATAGTATATAAGGAGGATAATGTAAAGATAAATTGTATAAATATGTAACTAATTAGACTTATATAATAAAATAGTCAGATAGTCTGATATAATAAAGTATACTTTGACACAACTATTTAAATAATATATAATTAAATTGTTTTTAAGTAATAAACAATATAACGAAAGAAAAAATTTAAAGGATGGTGGAATTACGTGGCGGATACAGCTAAACACACAATCGATGTAAAGAGTAGTACAAAAGAAATAACCGTAATATTAGAGGGAGCTTTCGAGGAGCAGGATACTCAGATATTTGTTAAAGATTTCAATAATGAAATGGGAAAGATTAATCCTTCCGAGTATGAAATTCTCTTTGATGCAAGTCGGTTTAAAGTATTGAAGCAGGAGATGATTCCTGTACTTGAGAGTTGTTTTAAGATTTATAAAGCTCTAGACTTTAAAAAAATTAAAATGATTCTAGGAAATCCTATTCTCAATATGCAAGTAAATAGAGTAGCAAGAATGGCTGAACTACACGATTTTTCAATTATTGGTTAATTAACTTTAGATCTTAATTAAATTGTATTTTAAGGCTCTGCTAAATAATAATATTGGTATAAATACTTAACTAATGATGATATTTTTCCCCCTTTAGTTAACAATCGAAATAATAAAATAAAAATTGTTTGAATTAACATCAATAGGTAGATATCCAGAAGCTTAAACTAATTCTCTAATTATTGTTATTTATTGAATAATACTGAGTTTAGTTGCTTCCTTACTTATTTGAATTTTATTATAAACATTTTGCAATTATTTTGTTTGTTGTTGTAAACCTCAAGGAAGAAAAGTGTCACCTTAATGGTGTATCTATAACAATTTTATTTAGCAGAGCCAATTTTAATTAAAAACAGCTGACAAAACAACGAAAAAAAACAAGACAGAAATTGGAGGTAACTATGTTCAAAGTTAAATTAAAAGAAATCGATATTTATCATGGAAAAAAAGCAGTATCTAATGATGTGTATGTGCAACATTTTAAAGATAGAGGCAAAGACGTCGAGCATTTCTTAAGAGATGTTGTAGGCAGGGATAAAAGATTTTTAATCGATTCGGACAGTGAAAGCAGTCTTACTATGGCAATAGAAGCTTCTAAAAAAGTACTAAAAAAAGCCAATATGGAAGGCTCTGAATTAGATATGATTATTTTTTCATCTCAATTACCAGAATATGTTGCTCCACCAAGTTCCATCATCATTCATCATTCATTAAATGGAAAAAGCAATTGTATCTGTTACGACTTAAATATTAACTGCGCGGGAATGACATCTGCTGTGGAGCATACAGCAAAATATATGTCTGTAAGTCCACATATCAAAAAAGCATTAATTGTTGGTTGTGATTATGTTAATTTAACTGTTAACCCAGAAATTGAATTGTGCTATGGTCATTATGGAGATGCATCTTGTGCAGTTATTCTTGAAAGTACAGAAGAAGATTGCGGTTTAATAGCTTCAAAATATCATGTTAATTCTATTGAATATGATAATATTCTTTTTCCAGGCTGCGGTTTTTCTAAGCTTTTTAAAGTAGAGGATAAAGAAGAATTGATGATGAGATGGAAACCGTTTGAGTGCCCTTGGTTAGATATTGCAGTAGAAAATATGAATACTGTTTTGGAAGAGTGCGGATTTAAAATTGACGATATTTCAATGTTTTGCCTCTCACAATTTGTATTGAGAAATATTGAAGTAATTAGAGAAAAAATGGGGCTTGATGAAAGCAAGAGTATTTATATTGGAGACAAATACGGATATACAGGAACGTCAAGTCCTTTTATCGCATTGTATGAAGCAATTAATAATGGTTCAGTAAAGCGAGGAGATTACGTTATGTTTTGGACTATTGGAGCTGGTACGGAAAATATAGCGATGTTATTTAAATATTAAATTGTTATTCTATTATGTCATAACAACATGGAAATACATAGTTTTTGTCTTATTAATTCCCCAATAGGTATCTGGTCATCACTATAACACTAATCAATTCAATTAATAGTATCGCAGAGCAAGTTAGTTATTCTTTGTATGAAAGGAGAAATTATGAAGTTTACGGAAAAAACATTAGGTGATTATATTGATTCAATATGTGAAAAATATGCTGATAAAGAAGCAGCTGTTTTTGCAGATACGGATACTCGTTATACTTATAAAATGTTTAAAACCCTGTATAATAATATGGCAAAGGGGTTAATAGAGATCGGCATAAAAAAAGGAGACCATATATCTATCTGGTCGTTAAATTGTCCAGAATATATCGCATTACAGATTGCTGCTGCGAAAATAGGTGCTGTATTAGTTTGTTTAAATTCCAGTTACACAAAGCATGAGATTGAATATACTCTAAACCATTCTGATTCCAATACATTAATATTATCAGATGGTTTTAAAGGACATGATTATCTCGAAACCATTTACCAAATCTGCCCGGAACTTCATACATCAAAACCGGGAGAATTAACATCCAAAAGACTTCCCATATTGAAAAATATCATTTTAATGGGAAACCGTGAAAATGAAAACGCTTTTAGGTTAACAGATCTAATTGATTTGGGTTCTAAAATCCCTGATAATAAATTACTTGAGCTTTCTAATAAAGTGCACTGTTACGAAACCGTTAGTTTTCAATTTACTTCCGGAACTACCGGTAATCCAAAAGCGGTTATGTCTAATCATTTTTCAATACTAAATAATGCTTTGGCAACTGCAGAAAGATTTCAATATTCCACAAACGACAAGGTGCTAATATGTCTGCCACTATTCCATGTTATGGGAATCGTATTAAGTGCAATTGTTAGTTTAGTAAGCGGCGCTTCCTTCGTGCTATTTGATCGTTTTCAAACATCGAAAGCATTGTCGTTGGTGGAAAAAGAAAAATGTACTGCTTTAAATGCAGTGCCAACCATGTTTAAATTTATGTTAAGTCAAAATGAAGTTGATAATTATAATATGTCCAGTCTAAGTAAAGGCATGATTGGCGGTTCTTGCTGCAGTCCTGAATTATTGCAAAGTATTATTAATAATTTACATATGAATAAATTAGCATCCATTTATGGACAAACAGAGGCGATGGGTATTACTCAAACCATGTATCATGATAACATAGAAAAAAGAATTAATACGGTTGGTAATGGCTACTTTGGTACTGAAATTAAAATTATGAATCCAAAAACCGGAGAAGAAATGCCTGATAACATAGAAGGTGAATTATGCATAAAGACGCCTTATATCATGAATGGCTATTACAAAGATAAGGAAGCAACTGATAAAGCAATAGATAGTGAAGGCTGGTTACATACAGGAGATTTAGCAATAAGACGTTATGATGGTCATATTAAGATTATAGGAAGAATAAAGGATATTATCATTAGGGGTGGAGAAAATATATCACCCGCTGAATTAGAAGAACTATTAGCCAGCCATAATAATATAAAGGATGCAGCTGTTATTGGAGTTCCAGATGAATTTATGGGGGAAGAAATTTGTGCCTTTATTATTCCAGAAGATGGTTGCTTGGTTGAAGAAAACCAAGTGAAAGATTTTATAAATAGTACTCTCGCAAAATATAAAACACCAAAATATGTTGAATTTGTTAATCAATTTCCTGTTACAGCCAGTGGGAAAATAAAGAAGTTTATGCTAAAGGAAATAGCTATTAAAAAATATAATCTTAGGTATGATGAAGCAATGGTTGGTTGATCAGTAAAAGCTTTAGCAGACATAGCTTAATCGATCGTATAAAGTTTTCTGAATAAAAGTAGAATCTATTGAAGCAAAGTACTTAAATTCTGCGTAAGATACCTTTGAGCTATGATTTTATAACTATATGGGGCAGTTCAGAACAGAATCCGGAAACTTTGTTTATTTGTCAAAAACTATTTCAGATAACAAAGGAACTGATAACCTAATGGTATCAGTTCCTTTATTATTACAGATTAAAAATTAACTATTGAAAGGAGGCTGCTGATAGTTCTGCTGATAATTATTACCACCACCATAGTTTTGCTGATTATAACGATCTGAAATGAAGTTCATATTTTTGATCATTAAATATTGAGCGTAATAATTACCGACAAAACAGAGAAAGCTTCCTAAGATCATCCATAATAAAATAGTAGTTCCATTCTCAGTTATGTTAATTCCATAACGCGGTGCGTTCTCCTGTAAACGGTTAGCAACCTGGTATATCCAGAACCAGTAATAAATGCCACATGTAACCAATGATAATAATAATACAATTATGTAGTTCTGTGTTACCTTCCCATCACCGTCACATATCCGGTTTACATCTTCCGTATAGCTATACCAGAAGAATATGCCGTATATTCCGCATGTTATCAGGTTTAAAAAGAAAAATGTCCAGAAATTTCGTTGCTTAATCATTTAAATCCTCCCACTATTATATAATGTAATAATTTTATCACGATGCTGTTAGAGATGTCAATTGTCACTATATTATTTTGTTGGATAAGTAAGCGTAAGAAATAAACAACTAAAAATGATATAATAATTACAGCCCAGGAGATCTTTAAGAGCTTTGGTTTGATAAAGTCTTCAAATAAAAAAAGGAAGAGCATGAATGGGGTAATGAAAAAAAGAGGGTGGTAATAGAATGCCGAATGAAAGTCTAGGTGAAGGGCTGATAGCACTGCTCTTGTCATACCACAGCCGGGGCAGGAAATACCCGTAATAAATCGCATTGGGCAGCCAATATGAAGCAGGGATAATATAATATATATAATCAATATATAAAAGCCTATTTTTATGCGTTCTCGAACTGTAGCAAAACGTGGATCATCATAAATACTGTGCAGCTTCTTCATCAGTACCTTCCTTTCCTAGTTCTTCGTAATCTATACATATTGTTATCATACAATACTAAAATTTAGAAAACAATACGAATTTTATAATTACACGTCGGGTAATAATGGAAAAAAAGCATTTATTTTGGTATAATATATGAGAATAATATACCATAATAAGGAACAATGACAAATGAACGATACGCTTGACACTTTATATACAATAAAGTATCATTAACCATAGCGAAATGCTTGAACTAAAGGGAGAACACGAATGAGGCTGGTTTCATTATCAATGCTTAAACCAGATATGGTATTGGCAAAATCAATATATTATAGAGAATGTTTGGTGCTAAGGGAGGGTATGAATAACCTCGAACAGTATATAAACAGTCTTAAGAATATGGGAATTGATTATGTTTATGTAGAAGATTCAAAAAGCAGCGGAATTGAGATACCGGATGCGATTTCTGAAGCGACAAGGGTATCCTGTAAACGAATACTTCGCCAGACCATAGATGAATTTGAGAATAAGACCATAATTGATTTAACAGATATTTCTGAAACAATTCAAAATATTATTGATGATATTCTATCGAATGCTGATATGCAAATAAGTCTCAATGATATCAGTGCATGTGATGAATATACATTTTCACATTGCGTTAGTACAACTGTATACTCGCTTTTAATAGCAAGACAGTTAGACTATAATAAACCCATGATGGAAAAGCTTGCAGCAGGAGCTTTATTCCATGATATTGGAAAAGTAATGCTGGACAAGGAAGTATTAAATAAGGAGGAAACACTAGCACCGGAGGAAGCAGAATACATAAAGCTTCATACCACCTTAGGATATGAGACATTAAAGAAATGTCCAAGCTTGACGGAATTATCTAGGATTGTTGCGTTATATCATCATGAATCGATGGATGGTTCCGGTTATCCTATGGGATTGATGGCTGGTGATCTTCATGAGATAGTTCGGATTGTATCTGTTGCTGACACCTATGATGCGTTGGTATCTGATCGGTGCTACCGCCAGAAATGGACATCAAATCAGGCTGTAAATTATTTGATAGAGCATGCGGAGTCTAAATTTGATACAAAGCTAGTTTCTGTTTTTATCAAACAGATCGCTATTTACCCGAATGGTTCCATGGTTCGTCTTTCGGATAATTCGATAGGGATTGTGAAGGAACAGAACAAGAATTTCCCCTTAAGACCAATCGTCCGTGTTATTATAGATAAAGATGGCCAAGAAGTAGAGCCTTATGAGGTTGATATGATGAAGATATTATCAATTACAATACTTGAATCAGAAATAGAATTGAATTACTTTTAATTATGGCAAGAATTAAATTAAACAAATAATCAGAAGAGAAATGAAAAAGAGGATGTCTCAAAAGTCTTAGTAATGTGACTTGAGCGACACCCTCTTTTTATACTTGATAAGAAATTTCGTCCTATAATATTTACTTAGCCGGAACCTTTATTCTTGCATTTGCCGGAATACTGACAATACGCTGAACTGGTATCCAAATAATTACTGAAATCGAAAAATCAATTAAGCTATGGATGAAACCACCGATACCAATAAATCCGATAACAGTTATCAGATAAGCCGTTGTTATAGTTCCTGGGAATTCTATAACGTTGACTACAATCATTTCTAATATCGCATGAACTAAGGAAATCGATACAGCAAAGATTGCCATGGTTCTATGGGATTGAAAAATGTTTGGAAATTTCTTTAGTATTATTGCACCTAAAGTTACAAAAACCACATGGGATAAGGCTCTCATAACAATGACAAATGGAAGACCTGTTAAGAAAAAGCCTAAGGTGGTAACCAAAGCTACCATGATACCCACGATCGGGTTAATAAACATTGCTAGAAATACTGCTACATGACTGGCTAAGGTATAGGAAGCTGGCCCTACTGGTATTCTGGGCATAATCTGAGGAACTAGGATTCCAACAGCGCAGAGCAGTGCTGCGGTTGTCATTGTTTTTACTTTATTTGTTGTTGACATATGATAATTTACTCCCCTTCTCTATTGCTTGTATTAGACATGATAACTGTCTTGTCAGCTGTAATTATATATGACTATACAGCATATGTCAACGGAAGGAATAAGCAAAAATTAATGTCAAAATAAGAATATATTAATCATATTGTACAAAAAACTTATCCAGCTGCTCGCCCTCCAACCGGTAAACGGTCCATTCGTCCATGGGCTGGGCTCCTATATTCTTATAGAATTGAATGGAAGGCTTATTCCAATCAAGGCACCACCACTCGAATCTTCCGCAGTTGCGTTCCTTGGCAAGCCTCGCAAGATAGGATAGGATGGCAGTTCCTAGACCCTTTCCACGCATTTCCGGCTTTACGTAAAGATCTTCGAGATAAATACCCGGTTTTCCTAGAAATGTTGAAAAGTTGTGGAAAAACAGTGCGAAACTGACAGGTTCCTGTTGATATTCACCTATAATTACCTCTGCCTTTTTCTGCTTAAATAGATTATCAGCTAAAATATCTTCGGTAGCTACTACCAAGTCCAACATATGCTCATAATCAGCTAACTCTCTGATGAAATTTAGTATAAGAGCTGTATCCTTCTCCTCCGCAAATCTGATTGTAAAATCTTTCACCCCTGTATTCGTTATCATCTTGTACCTCCTAATCCTTTCATTAAGTTTAATGTAGAATAAAACTAACGTTATTATATCATTGGAAAAATAGATATGTATAGATTATTTTCGCTAAATAATAACATGAAAAAGACTTAATGAATCAATGATATAGGGAACCATAACATCAAATGGTTACTGTTGAAATTGGAGACTGGAATGTAAAGATGGTAAACTTGGTAAAAAGATACTTTCGTATTGAGAATGAAGCAGTTGTTATGTTTATTCTCCTATATTATAATTAAATTACTGAAATTTTTATAAGGTAAGTAATTAGATTTACAATATGATTTTTGAAAAATTTTATTTAATTCATAAGGTGAATTTAAAGCATTTACCTTAATTATGTAAGAAGGTGTGATAGCAATGCGAATACATAATCAGAATTTTAATATAAAGCAGATTGCCGATTCCGGCCAATGTTTTCGAATGAAGCAAATTGATAAAGATAGATATGGACTGATAGCATACGGCAAATATCTAGAACTATCTCAGATTAGTTCGGATATTGTAGAATTAAGTTGTTCTGAAGATGAGTTTTATGAGATCTGGGAGGATTATTTTGATCTAAAATATGATTACGGCAAAATTGTGGAACAACTGTCAAACGGAGAAGATCAATTTCTTAGAGAAGCTGCTACCTACGGAAAGGGAATTAGAATATTAAAACAGGAACCCTTTGAAGCCATGATTAGTTTTATTATTTCACAGAATAAGAATATCCCTGCAATCAAAAACTGTATTGAAGGAATTTGTAATCAATATGGGACGAAGAAGGTATCTGTGGATTGCAAAGAGGTATCGTATGTAACCTTTCCGAGTGCTGATGTGCTGGCCAAGGCGGATAAGGATGTCCTAAGGTCTTTGAAAACTGGTTATCGTGACGAATATATCTTGCAGGCATCCAAGGCAATTGTAAAAGGAAATCTAAATTTGGAAAAGCTTAAATATGTCAGTTACCAGGATGCAGTATGTGAATTGAAGAAAATCCATGGGATTGGCGAAAAGGTTGCTAACTGTATCGCATTGTATGGGCTACATCATATTGAAGGTTTCCCAATTGATGTATGGATTTTAAGGGTCTTGAAAGAAATTTATAATAATCAATTTTTGTTTGATCAATTCAAGGGCTTTGCAGGTATCGTACAGCAATATATGTTTTATTATATGAGATATTTAAAGGGTGTGGCTTAAATAAAAATAATTAAATTCAGATTTAATAACAAACGCCGGAATAATGCAAATAAATCTCAACAAAAAATATCTTAGGCAATTTTAAAATGAAATATAATATCATTTCCAATTAAGACAGAGATTAAATAAACACAATTTAGCATAAGGAAACGCTTCTTCGGAGAAAATAATTCTGAGAAACATTACTTTATATATTTTTCTCAGATTATTATGAAAGGCGGAAAAGTATGAGTATTAATAGGGACAGTGAAGATTTCAAAAAAGAACGTAGAGTTGATCATTTGGTAAATCTTGTTGAAAAACAGACCCGGACGGAGCGGCATCTTGAGGAACATTCCGATATTTCTTCATCAAAGGAAAATATCGAACATGCGAAAAGGGTAAATGAGGAACGCCAGTCAGAGATTGAAAATCTCAAGAACATTTTGTCACACGGAGAAAATTACAATAATAACTATAAAGAAAACACGGAAAAACGTCTTCTTTTTACTGAGGGTTATTTGAATCACAATGCGGAGCATATGGATAAACAGTCCTTCAAAAATGCAAAAGCAAAACAGGAGCACAGAAAAGAGCAGCTTGACCAGATGAAATAATTCGTTGCTCTGATAAATTTAATTGGGGAAAGAGCTGATGGACAGCTCCTTCCTCAAAGTTAATATCCTTCTTTACGACGATTGCTTCGGAGTTCACGTCGTTTTTTGCCGGCTTCCCATTCGGCCTTCTCGGATTCAGTCTCTAAAACTAACGGTGGAACTTCTGTAGGCATCTCATTTTCATCAATTGCAACCATAACAAGATAAGCACGATTTATCACCTTACGAATCCCGGACAGATCCTCCACATATGAATCTACCCGAATTTCCATGGAAGTTTTCCCAACATAGGTGATGCGGCCTATCAGAACCAAAGTATTATTTAGATAAGCCCCTTCCTTAAATTGTAGATTATCGATTGCTGCGGTGGTAATATTACAGCCGGAATGGCGTCGGGCTACGACGGAAGCAACAACATCAATCCATTCCACTAGCTGACCACCGAAAAGTCGATTTGAACCATTGCTATGTGAGGGCATGATAATCTGTACTTGTTCTGTTAATGAATCTGATACTCGTTTTGGCTCCATAGTAACCTCCTTATATTTAGGGTATGGTTTGGATGACATAAGTCAGATTTATGACACCCTGAACAGAGTATACATGTTAACATACTTAGTCTACCGTAAGATAGTATATCCATTAATAAATAAGCATAGTAGTGTATAAACTTTATTTTAATTTATTTTGATTAGAAAGACAAGTGATACCATAAGCCTTAATGGAATCATTTAAAACGAGATAATTATTTGTATTAAACTCAGGATATTAGGTGTTACTGTTCATCCTGTATGCTCTGGAGGTATAAGAAGTTCCAGCATTTCAAACATTGCATCACTAAGATTTTCTATGCAATCTGAGCATACAGGATGAATTGCAATAATAAGGTAACATAAATTAAACTTTAATTTTGACAAATACTATAGAAACGATTATAATATAGCCAACTATGTTACTGTAGGGTTATAAATAATTAATTTAACGGAGGATAACAATATGGCATTAGTATCAGCAAAAGAGATGCTTACAAAAGCAAAACAAGGAAAATATGCAGTTGGTCAGTTCAATATTAATAACTTGGAATGGACAAAAGCTGTTTTATTAACAGCAGAAGAAATGAAATCACCCGTCATTCTTGGAGTTTCAGAAGGTGCTGGAAAATATATGTGCGGCTACAAAACAGTGGTTGGTATGGTCAATGGAATGTTAGAGGAATTAAAAATTACAGTTCCTGTTGCTCTTCATTTAGATCATGGCAGCTATGAAGGTGCAAAGGCTTGTATTGAAGCAGGTTTTTCTTCTGTTATGTTTGATGGATCTCACTATCCAATCGAAGAGAACATAACAAAAACAAAAGAATTAGTAGCTGTATGTGAGAGCAAAGGCCTTTCTATCGAAGCTGAGGTTGGTTCCATCGGTGGAGAAGAAGATGGAGTAATTGGAACAGGGGAATGTGCAGATCCTAATGAATGTAAAGCAATTGCTGATCTAGGCGTAACAATGCTTGCAGCAGGAATTGGTAACATTCATGGTAAATATCCTGATAACTGGGCAGGACTTAGCTTTGATACACTGGCAGCTGTTCAGGAAAAAACAGGAACTATGCCTTTAGTACTTCATGGTGGTACCGGTATTCCGGATGATATGATTAAAAAAGCAATTACTCTTGGTGTTGCTAAAATCAATGTTAACACAGAATGCCAGTGGTCATTCCAGGAAGCAACACGTAAATATATTGAAGAAGGAAAAGATTTAACAGGAAAAGGCTTTGATCCTCGTAAATTATTAGCGCCGGGAACGGAAGCGATTAAAGCAACTGTAAAAACAAAAATGGAATTATTCGGATCTGTAGGAAAAGCATAAGCAGGTCAATTTCAGAATCAAATCTGTTGATTAATAAATTACTTGAAACAGGATCGTTATAATTATTCGATAGATATCATTGTAAAACAGCCCTGAAGAGAATTCAAACATTAGAACTTATTAATGTATGAAGCTACTTTAGGGCTATTTTTTTATGAGGTAGTAAGATTCGATAACCATTTACTTCTTTATCATTTATATTTATATATTTAGTTTATGAATATATTTAATAAAAGTGAAATCGAATTTTGTAAAAGAAATGAGAATGAAATTTTATAATAAGTCTTATCAATTATTGATTATATGATATAATGGAATAGATGTAAAATAATGTAAATTAACTGTTGCAAAAATACTCTAAGGAAAGGATGATTAGAATGCCATTAGTAACTACGAAAGAAATGTTTCAAAAAGCATATGCCGGAGGCTATGCAATTGGTGCTTTTAACGTAAATAATATGGAGATTGTTCAAGGCATCACAGAAGCAGCGAAGGAAGAAAATGCGCCGCTTATATTACAGGTTTCTGCCGGGGCAAGAAAATATGCAAAGCATGCATATCTTGTTAAATTAGTTGAGGCAGCATTAATCGATACGGATCTTCCGATCGCTCTTCATTTGGATCACGGTGATGATTTTGAGATTTGTAAAGCTTGTATTGACGGTGGCTTTACCTCCGTTATGATCGACGGCTCCAAACATAGTTTTAAGGATAATATTGAATTAACTAGGAAGGTTGTAGAGTATGCACATGAACATGGTGTTGTTGTAGAAGGAGAGTTAGGTAAATTAGCAGGTATTGAAGATGATGTAAATGTATCTGCTGAAAATGCCTCCTACACCAGACCGGAAGAGGTAGAAGAGTTCGTAACTAAAACAGGCGTTGATTCATTAGCAATTGCGATCGGTACCAGTCATGGTGCATTCAAATTCAAGCCGGGTCAGAAACCTCAGCTTCGTTTTGATATCCTTGAAGAGGTTGAAAAGAGACTTCCTAACTTCCCAATCGTATTACATGGTGCATCCTCCGTTTCTAAGGAATATGTTGAGATTATTAATAAGAACGGTGGTAAATTAGATGATGCTATCGGTATTCCGGAAGATATGTTAAGACAGGCTGCCAAGATGGCTGTATGTAAGATTAATATTGATTCTGATTTAAGACTTGCATTTACGGCAGGCGTAAGAGAATATTTTAACAATAACCCGGGTCATTTCGATCCGAGACAGTACATAACACCTGCACGAAGTAATATCAAGACTCTTGTGAAGCACAAAATTGTTAATGTACTTGGCTGTTCAGGAGCAGCTTCACAATTATAGGAAATATATTTACATTAAATATATGATAGATAGGATTGTCGCAAAAATACCTTCAGAGAGATAAGGGATTCTATACAATCTCCTTAATGCACTGTTTGGAAGACATATTCCCGATTTCGAAATTCATATACGAACATTTATGTACGAATATGACATACAAAATCGGGAAAGGTGTCTTCCAATCTGTATGTGGAGATTGTGCAGAATCCCTTATTTCATATATATCTAAATGATACAGCCTAATTTTTTTGCTGATTTAGTATCTTAGAATAAACTGTACTGTGTTATCAAATCATCTTCATGTATCACATCCAGCAGATCACTAGGATGGAGCGGTGCGCTGTAG
This sequence comes from Bacillota bacterium, assembly GCA_023393095.1. Lineage (GTDB taxonomy): Bacteria > Bacillota > Clostridia > Lachnospirales > Lachnospiraceae > Mobilitalea. Next base: position 22,329 of record JAEWMT010000081.1, on the reverse strand, counting down.
ATATAACCCTGGACTACATCACATTGCTGACTTCGCAATAGTTTGAGCTGTTCCTCATGCTCAACACCTTCAGCCACGACTCTGATATCCAAACTGTGTGCCAATTGGATAATTGCCTCTGCAATAAATGCATCCTTATTGTTATTGCATATGTTATATATAAAGGATTTATCAATCTTCAAAGTGTTAATCGGCATCTTGGTAAGATAATTCAATGAGGAATAACCCGTACCGAAATCATCCAGCGATATTCTTACTCCAAGGTTTTGCAGATTATTAAGCAGCATGGTAGCATCCATCAGGGAGGAGACTAGAGTACTTTCTGTTATTTCTAATTCAAGATATTCAGGAGGAAGCTGTGTATCATTAAGAATATCCGACAAGACGTTAATAAAACCGGAACGGTTGATCTGGACGGAGGATATATTAACAGAGACAGGACGTGGATTTACTCCATGATCAATCAGGTTCTTATTAAACCGGCAGGCTTCTTTGATTAGCCAGGAACTAAGTTCAATGATTAATCCGCTTTCTTCGGCAATTGGTATAAATTCCATTGGTGAAATATTGCCAAGGCGTTCATTTCTTATTCTCATTAAAGCTTCAAAGCCAATAATACTGTTTGATGACAGTTCATACAGAGGCTGATATTGTACATAAATTTCCTGATTTTCTATTGCACTCCGCAATACTTCAAGAATTAAGGTATTCCGATTAAGTTCTTCCTCCATTTTAGAATCAAACAGAGTATACCTGTTTTTTCCGGTATCTTTTGACTTGTACATTGCTATATCGGAGTTTTTGATTAGAATATTTGAGGTAAGACCGTTTTCCGGATATACAGCAATTCCAATACTCATGGATACATAAACAACCTCCCCATTTAAATCAAGAGGACTTCTAAAAACATCAATAATCTTAGATGCTAAATCAACAGCGTATTCCTTGGAGGCTATATTCTCTCTGAATAAAAGAAATTCATCTCCGCCTGCTCTCGCAAGCATACCAGAGGATGAATTAATTGAGGTAAGTATACCTGCGGTCTTTACTAAAAGTTCATCTCCATATTCATGTCCCAGAGTATCATTAATTGTTTTAAAATTATCAAGATCAATAAAATAGACAGCATGAAGTGAATGCTTTGGCTGAGAGGATACTAAGACCGTATTCACATAATCAAGAAACGCAAGCTTGTTCGGTAGATTGGTAAGGGTGTCGTGATATGCAAGATATTCGATATGATCATAATTGGATCGAAGCTGTTCTTCATTTGACAGAAGCTCTTCATGCATAGATGCAAGATCTTCATAATTAGTTTTAATAATATGCAGCATTTTATTAAAGTTCTTGGATAATTCCCCAAATTCATTATTATTCTTTATATTAGATTGTGCGGTAAGATCCCCATCAGATGCAAGGTGCATGGCATCTCTTAAGGCTATGATTGGAGCTGTAAACCGTTTGGTAAATATATTAGATAAAAAATAGGTTATTGCAAGAACCGCAACACAAATAACCATAAGTAAAATAAGCATGATGGTGGTGAGAGAATTAATCTCCGATACATCCTGTTTTACTAGTAATACCCAGTTTGGTCCCGGAAGAACGCAGTAGCCATATACCTGTTTCGTATTATGATAAATGCATTCGAATTTACCGCTTGACGGAATCAGTCCCTTCTCATTCTTGCTAACAAGCTTAGAAAGTACTTTCGATTTGATATTGTGTCCAATTAAATCGGAATTTGGATGATAAATAACAGTACCGTCTTTATGTAATAGAATACCGAAACCAGTTTTTCCGATGGTTATTGCATCGAGGAAATTTTTAAAATAAGAAGTATCTACTGTGCTAATTACATATCCTATAATATTTTTTGTATCGGGATTTAAAATGGGAGAACCAATTTCAATTGTATAAATGGTTTTATTTGAGGTTGTTAGAGGATGCAGTCCACCTAATGCGACAGCAACTGATTTAGTATTACGGATATAATTTATCGTTTGTAAATAATCTGTATTGGAATCACTGAATGTATTATTTGAAGTGGCAATCATATCTCTGTTTAAGTTGAACAAAGAAATACCTTTACAGTTTTCATAGGTGAGACTTCTGTTAAGTAACAAGGAATTAATAGAAGAAGGCGCACTTTTGCCTGTCTGATTGCTTTGTTTTACAGCCTCAATCAGTTCACTTTGCAAAGAAAGCAGAGAAACTTCTGTTTTTTGAGTGCTGATCATAGCATTTAGACCACTGATATTAGTAGCTGCAATTAACTTTAAATGGCGTATATTTTCCTCAAGTAGTTTTTGGGAAAGCAGACCATGGGCTATTACAGATACCAAGATCGCAGGTATTATGGATGACATAATGAGCAAAGTTCGTAGGGATTTTTTAATCGACATACGAAAGACCTCCAGCATCAATGCATTGCTATAAAATAGTTGGGTTTACAATCTATATTCTACCAATTTACCCATAATATTTCAACAAAATTTATATATATCCTTAATTATATTTATATTGGATAACATAAGTAATAATATGGATATCTTAATGAATATAGATATGGGCATATTCGTCCATTATAATACCATTGTATTTTATAAAATAATTATTAATTCATGCTTGATTATTCATATTTTTGTTGAAAATATAGGGTATAAAGGTTATACTTGAAATGTTATAAATTAGGGTAACATCAAAAGCATTCAGAAAGAAAACTTACTGGAAACAGAATAATGAAACCCTTTGAATGAAAGAGGAACGATAGAACGATGTACAAATTAATTGAACAGGACGGCAGAGCAAAAAGTGGAGAATTTATTACTGTTCATGGAACAATTCAGACTCCTGTGTTCATGAATGTAGGAACTGCGGCAGCGATTAAGGGTGCAGTATCAACGATGGATCTTAAGGAAATTAAAACTCAGGTTGAATTATCCAATACCTATCATTTGCATGTCAGACCAGGAGATAAAATTGTGAAACAAATGGGTGGTCTCCATAAATTTATGAACTGGGACAGACCCATCCTAACGGATTCAGGAGGTTTTCAGGTGTTTTCCCTAGCGGGATTGCGTAAGATTAAAGAGGAGGGAGTATATTTTAACTCCCATATTGATGGACGGAAGATCTTTATGGGTCCTGAAGAAAGTATGCAGATACAATCAAATCTAGCTTCGACAATTGCAATGGCATTTGATGAGTGTCCGCCTAATCCGTCTTCAAGAGATTATATACAGAATTCAGTAGAGCGTACAATGCGTTGGTTGATACGATGTAAGAAAGAGATGGCGCGTCTGAACAGTCTGGAGGATACAATTAATAAGAGTCAGATGCTGTTTGGAATTAATCAGGGCGGAACTTATGCTGATATAAGAATTGAACATGCCAAGATGATTACCCAATTAGAGCTTGACGGTTATGCAATCGGCGGCTTGGCGGTAGGAGAAAGTCATGAGGAGATGTATCATATTATTGAAGAGACGGTTCCACATCTTCCGCTGAATAAGCCGGTATATCTCATGGGTGTCGGTACTCCTGCCAATATTTTAGAGGCAGTGGATCGCGGAGTCGATTTCTTTGATTGTGTTTATCCTACTCGTAACGGAAGGCATGGACATGCTTATACGAATCATGGTAAGATGAACCTTATGAATGCAAAATATGAGTTAGATGACCGTCCAATTGAGGAAGGATGTTCCTGTCCGGCCTGCTCCCATTACAGCCGAGCTTATATCAGACATCTGCTTAAGGCAAAGGAAATGCTAGGCATGCGTTTAATGGTACTTCATAATCTTTATTTTTATAATCATATGATGGAAGAAATCAGAGAAGCAATCAGAAATAAACGATATCAGGAATATAAGAAACAGAAGCTAGAGGGATTTGTTAGGAGCGAGGATTAAAGCGAATAACACCTATATAGAAACACATTAACCAGGAGGTAAATTTATGAGTAACTTTTCATTATTAGCTACAAATCCATCAGGTGGTAGCGGCAGCATGCTGATACTTGTCGGTGAGTTGGCACTTATCGGTGTTGTTATGTACTTTTTATTAATCCGTCCACAGAAAAAGCAGCAGAGACAAATGCAGACAATGCTTTCTACCTTGGCAGTCGGTGATAGCGTTGTTACTACAAGCGGTTTCTATGGAGTTGTAATTGACATTATGGAGGAAGTTGTGATTGTTGAATTCGGTAATAACAAAAACTGTAGAATTCCAATGAAAAAGAGTGCGATTGTAGAACTTGAAAAGCCAACGGCAGAGAAAAACGCATAATTAAACTTCATACAATATGGCTGTACCCAATCGTTTTGATAAAAGAATCGGATCATTATTTTAATTCTGCATATCAAGCTTTGAGTACAGCTTTTTGATTTATATATCAAAGATTTATATAATACTACATAATGGAATAAATAAAACTACATTGTAATTTATTGGTATTTATATATAATTATAAATTGATTTGATAATTTGGATTAATTTATTACATATTCCTATCGACGAATATCTAATTTTAGTGTAAATACAGGAGGAGTATCAATATGGAATACAGAGCTTTTGATAAATTAGGAATTAATACGTCATTACTAGGTTTTGGATGCATGCGTTTTCCGACGAATAAGGATGGTAGCATCAATCATGCGGAAGCTGAAAAAATGATGGATGAGGCATATAAAAACGGAGTAAATTATTATGATACCGCCTATGTATATCATGGTGGCAAAAGTGAAGGCTTTACAGGTGAGGTACTTGCTAAATATGACAGAAACTCTTACTATCTTGCCACTAAGCTGCCCTGCTTTAGTATCAATTCACTTGAGGAAGCCGAGAGAATCTTTGAAGAGCAGCTGCAGAGGCTTCAAATGGATTATATTGATTTTTATCTGCTTCATGCTATGAACAAAGATTTGTTTGATAAGATGGTAAGCTTAGGAATACTGGATTTTTGTGATAAATTAAAAAAAGAAGGAAAGATCAAATATTTCGGTTTTTCCTTTCATGATGATTTTGAAGCTTTTTCTTATATTCTTCAGTATCGAGACTGGGATTTCTGCCAGATTCAGTTAAATTATATGGATACTGATATCCAAGCCAGCATGAAGGGATATGAACTGGCAGAAAAATTGAATGTTCCTTTAATTATTATGGAACCGATTAAAGGCGGATCACTGGCAAATCTTCCGCAGAGTGTTACAAAATATTTTCAGGAAGCCGATCCGGAGAAAAGTGTAGCTTCTTGGGCATTGCGCTGGGTTGCATCGCTTCCTAATGTAAAGGTTATCCTAAGTGGTATGTCCGATGAAAAGCAGGTTGTAGATAATCTTGCTACCTTAGGCGATTTTAAAAAGCTAAATGAAAAAGAGCAGGAGGCAGTTACTAATGTCGTTGAAGCCTTAAGAAATCGTGTGAAAAACGGATGTACCAGATGCTCCTATTGTATGCCATGTCCGGCAGGTGTTGATATCCCTAAGAACTTCCATATATGGAATGACCATGGTATTTATGATAATGAGGGTAGTACCAAATGGTTCTGGTATAATGACATTGAGGATAAAGCAAAAGCAAAGAATTGCATTAGCTGTGGAAAATGCGAAAAAATATGTCCGCAGAAGATTAAAATCAGAGAAGATTTAGGAAAGCTGCAGACGGAACTGGATGCGGTGAAATAAGGTACAGAATAATTTTCTTAAAAAAGGAGGAATTACCATGAAACAAAATGGGAAAAGGCAGTCATTGCTTTTCAGAATATTTACCTGTCTTTTTATCCTATCTGTGGCTGTTAGTGTAATTCCTTCTAATTCTATTGGTGTGCGTGGTATCTTTGGCGAAATAACTTCTGTAGCAGTTCAAACAGAAAATGTCAAAATCGTCAAGTACAACCATAAATCTAATCTTATGATCGAGCAGGAACCACAAAGTCAAAGTCAACAGAAGGATATAATCCTTAAGTTTATTATGACTGAACGGGAGTGGCTTCTATTACTTGCTATATTAATTCTTATTTGTTACAAGTCTTATTCTTATTCCCTTCCCAATGCATGGAATCTGATTTCATACAAAGTACGTCTGGATGATTAACCCCACCTTTTTACGAATATTTTGCCGCCCCTAATGAGCGGTTTAGTTTGCGTGAAAAGGAGATTGTGAAATGTTTGAACAGGACTATATTATGCGTCTGATCCGTGAAATCATCAGAACCTTATTAAAATTAATTTTTAATATCGATTTGAATAGGTCTGATCGACTGGACTTAGATGAAGAAGAATATGATGTAGAAAAATATGAGAAATTGCTTGATCTAATTGACGACGGTCAGGTAAATGAAGCAGAAAATAAACTTATGGACGATCTGAGCCGTACTAGAATCAGTGATTTTAAATTAGCTCTTATGTTCTATTCCTATCTGAACGAAAAAGAGGATGAGTTTCTGGAACAATGTAATTATAACAGAAAAGAAATTGCAGCGGGAATACAGTATGTATCAAGATTTTATGGATATGATGAATTGACAGTTTCATTAATTAATTTATTTCTCGGAGGAATTTAGAGAAGAACAATTAAGATAACTCCTAAACATTACAATAGTTTTTTGACATTTCCTAAAAGTGTTTAATAATTCAATCAAGGGCAGAAACCGGAATAATTAGGCGCTGCCCTTAATAACTATCAGCATATTTAATAATATAATAGCAACAATTTACCAAACTATAAAAAGCTTACATCGTCAGCTTCAACATCCGTATAATTTAGTTCTAATATATCCACCAGTTCCCCGTTAGCCAGTAATTCTAACCTATCCATACTTTCAAAGTCAACACTATCCCAATCATAATTCCTAATATCAGGAATTCTACACTTTCCTGATGCTGCAGCTGTTATTCTTAAGAGCTGCTTCTTTTGATTCCATACAGACAATAGGAATGATATTTCGAAAGTAATTAAAATGCTTTCCCCATCTTTTATAAATCTGAGAATATGAAAATCCGAATCTAAAACTTCACATTCTGTAATTTTCGATATGATATGCTCTTTATTCGCTATATAACCGATATTTTGCAGCATAATAGGTAATTGATCAACCTGTTCAACATTTGCAGCAACAACTTCCCATAATAAAGTTTCTGACAAAATATCTATTAATTGTTCTCTATTCATAATGACCTCCAGCATGAATAAATTCTAACTTTTTTGGTTGTGGTCATTGTATCATATCAGTTAAAGACCTGTCTATATTTGCATTATTTAATAAATGGTATCCATATATGCGATATTATCACAAATGGCGTAATTTATGATTAAAATTATCTATTTAGCTGTTTGGAACATAATATTGTTACCTGGTTAAATCAATTATTTGGCAATATGATTTCAATTCTTTCTTAAATTATTCATTTACGCAACTAGAAGCATAGGTACATTGGCAAGGTTAATCTATTTGACTGACCTTATAACCTAAAAGTTATAATCGGAAGTAAAATAGATTAACCTTGCCAATGTACCGTCCCTCTAGCCATAAACTATTTCTTACACCAATTCAATATGATACTTCTCCAACCAGTAATTAACCTGAAGCAAATATGCAATCAGCTGCGGCCCGGCCATCAGCTGCCCATACCAAGGTTTTCCGTAATCAGAAGGAGAAGATAGAAAATTACTTACCTTCTTTTCATCGATCAAAGGGCGTATTGGTGCATTAGAATCGGATAGCACATCCAAAAGTCGGTTACCTAATAATTTCTCATATTCAGGATGATAAGTCTTGGGATAAGGACTCTTTCTACGGAATAAGATTTCATCCGGAACCAATCCCTTCCCTGCTTCTCTAAGTAATCCTTTCACAACGCCATTCGGCGATTTCATTTCCCAAGGAACATTCCAGACATATTCAATAATGCGGTGGTCGGCAAAGGGTACTCTGGCCTCCAGACCGGAATACATGCTGCAGCGATCCATACGGTCAAGCAAAGTCACCATAAACCATTTCAGGTTGAGGTAGGCAATTTCGCGTCTGCGGGCTTCTGTTTTATTTTCACCCATGAGGCGTGGTGTCTCGGCAATTGATTTTTCATAAGCTGTCTGTACATAACCATCTAGGTCAATACTCGCAAGCAGATCATCGGATAAGAGCTGTTTTCTTGTTTCTAGATTCCTTGACCATGGAAAAGCATTGGTAGACATGATCTCAGGATTATGAAACCAGGGGTATCCGCCGAAAATTTCGTCAGCACATTCTCCGGTTAGAGCAACCTTGGTCTTTGCGGCTACCTTTTTACAAAAATACAACAGAGAAGATTCCACATCTGCCATATTTGGAAGATCTCTTGCATCTACGGCATGATACAGGTTATCGGCAAGATCAAGATTATCGCATTCCAGATAAGTATGCTTACTGTTTACCTGTCCAATCATGATATCCACATAGGGGCGATCCTGTGAGGGTTGAAAGGAGTTGGATTTAAAATTCTTATCATTATCAACAAAGTCAAAAGAGTAGGTTTCAATCTGCTTATCCTGTAACTTAAGCTCATTAGCACAAATTGCAGTTACAAGACTGCTGTCCACACCACCGGACAGAAAGGTACAGATAGGTATATCGGAAATCATCTGTCTTTTTACAGAATCCTTAAGAAGGAAGGAGGTTTTCTCAACCGTTTCTTTAAAAGTATCCTCATGCGGAGCACTGACAAGACTCCAATAAGGTTCTTCATGTAATCCTGCAGCATTAAATAGAAGCATATTGCCTGGAAGGACTTCAGAGACATCCTTAAATACTCCGTTTCCATACGACTTTGCAGGGCCTAGACCAAATACCTCGCAAAGTCCATTGGAATCGATACGGGGATGAAAACCTGGATATTCAAACAATGCCTTTATCTCTGAACCAAAGATCAGTGTATTATCCTGTACTGTATAAAATAATGGCTTCACACCTAATCTGTCTCGAGCCAGACAAATAGTACTCGAATTTTCATCCCAAATAGCAAAAGAGAAGATTCCGTTCATTTGCTTTATGAATTCTACACCCAGAGCCATATATCCGATTAAGATAACTTCCGTATCACAATGGGTTTTGAAAAGAAAACCCATTCGTGTTAGGATATCACGTAACTCTGCTGTATTATATAACTCTCCGTTATATACAATCGTATAGGTACAGCCGAACTTTTCCCTGGTCATTGGCTGCTTTCCCCTACTTAGATCAATAATGGAAAGTCTTCTATGTGCGAGTCCAACCTTAGGCTCTAGTATATCACCCTCATCATCAGGACCACGGTGCTTAAGAGACTGCTTCATTTTATTTAATGTATGATGCCATTTAAAATAATCCTTTGTATAATTGGCTTTTACATTACAAAAACCGGCTATTCCACACATACTTACCCCCAATCTGCCGTAATCGTGCGGCTATGTTCTGATCATTTATAATAAAGGGAGCATTGCCTCCCGAAGGTGGAAAGCTCCCTTGTTTTCAACTTAAAATGATTTACCTGGGAGAAAGAGTAACAGGCTGTAGCTGTCTTCCCTCCAGAGCCTCTTCTAAGGTGGGTTTTATTAAATTAAAATCCGCTACCATGGAATTCGGCTTATTTTTGTAATTATCCTGACCAAAGGGAACAAAGAATATATTTTTTGTGTTTATTATCATACCAATATTTTTTAGGTTATTACTTAAAGCATCATTTGTAGATACGGCTATTACAATGGGTTTGTTATTTCTGAGTAAACCTTTTGCAGCCATAAGAACGGTTGTATCGGTAATCCCATGTGCCATTTTCGCAAGAGTATTACCTGTACATGGTGCAATAATAAGGATATCCAGCAGATTGTTAGGACCTAATTTTTCTGCATCAACAATGGTTGTAACTGGATCCTTTCCCGTAATTTCTTTGGCTTTTTCAAGAAATATATCTGCATCCCCGAATCTGGTGTCGGTAGTTTGTGAATGCTCTGAGAATATGGTATAGACATTGGCATTCTCTTTTATCAGGAGTTCAATCTGAGGAAAGACTTTATCAAAGGTACAAAAGGAACCTGTGAGGGCAACCCCCACATTTTTTCCATGTATGGTCATTTAATCACTTCTTTCTTTCATTAACGTGATGATTTCCTTGACTAAAATGTCTGCAGAAGTCTTAGGGGCTACCTTTCCAGGCAGTCCAAGGCACAATTTTGCTTTCAGTTTTTTCTGCATGGCGTATTCATAATCTACACCACCGGGGGCAGATGCGATATCGATTATGGCAACATTTGAATTTGCATGATCCAAACAGCTCTGATCGAGGATAAGAGCCGGAATGGTATTAAATATAAAATCATATACGGAAAGCGATTTTTTTATATCAGATAGAGGAATAGCTTGAAGTCCAGCTGCTTCTGCATAGGCGCGAGCGTCTTCTGATCTAGCTGCAATTGTTACTTTGGCATCCATACCTTTCAGCTTTGCTGCAAGAACCTTGGCACACCTTCCATAGCCAAGGACAAGACAGTTGCTTCTATGAAGATTTTGATCGCTTAGCTGTATGGCTTCCATAATCGCACCTTCTGCAGTTGCAATGGCATTTAATATGGTTATTTTTTCATTTTTCATAAGGTCATAGTAAGGAATTCCTTTATTCGTACAAACCCCGGCAAGAGCGGAGGGTATAATTCCGCCAATAAGGAAATGATCTTTTGTTATTAGATTGGCCAGATTTGAGGTAGTGAGTTCTGAAGCTTTTGTAGATGCAACAGATACCAAATCCCTTGTCAAAGGAATTGGGCCAATAAGTAGGTTGCATTTTTCAAATAGTTCATTAAGGGAATGCAGCGCAATACAATTTTCATGTTCAACAGACTCAGCGATTCGATAGGTAAAAACGCGGTAACCTTTTTTAAGAAATTCTTTAGCCATATATACCTGACGTTGATCGCCGCCAAAAATTCCGATATCTGATCCTTGGGACATATACTTCACTCCTTTATGCCACATTATATGATTGCTAATGAAAGATGTGATTTACAAATTGATATGGATAGTTTGTTTTCATTAAATCTATTACTTTACTAGTAAAAATAAAATGTAGTTTTATACGATATAAAGTAATTAGTGATATCAAATTGACAATAAACATAATTTATTGATAGATCATGGGAAAAGCAGTAAATGAAAATTTACTTTATTTAACATATAATAATTGAATTATAAAAATCAGTATAATATAATTTAAATAATGGAAGAAATAGTAAATTAATGTCAAGAATAACATAACCTTATAAGCTGCAGATATTTAAGAAATTAATATTATGGTATAGCATATTACATAATTTCTGTGCATCATTAGCTACTGTTTAACTATAAGCTTAACTGTATAAATTAATAGTAATTGCTGAGATAATATTTCGAAATTAAATTGTTGGAGGGTTATTACTATGGTAAAGTATGTAATACTAAAAACAATCAGTAATGATATGGGCAGCATTTTATTTTTATATACCTATGGAAGATATATTTCTGAACTCACAGGAAAGAAAATATATATGGATTTCTCAGAGGATGAAGATAATAGAATGATTCAGGAGGCAGAAAACGATCATTGCTTATTAAAATTTAATATAAATCTTATGGGTGGAAAAATACTACTTAAGTCAGATAAAAACATAGGGAGACTTCTTAATCTTAAATACAAAGTTACAAAAAAATTAGCATGTATTCTTTCGAGTGAAAGTAATTATCAAAAAGCAGTAAGTAAATTTGCAAAGGGGAAAATCGGAAAGCTCCTTCATAAGATGGGTATTGTGCTAAATTTTGAAGTATCGGTAATAGAAGAATACTATAAAGAGGAAATTAAAGGAAACATGCTTGTAAAGGGATATTTTCAGACACCTTATTTTGCTGAAAAGATCAGAGATATTTTATTAAAGGAAATTACTTTAAAGAATATATCGGATCAGATGATAATTGCGGAAGAGCTGATTACACGTCCGAATAGCGTGGCGGTATACATACAATGTAAAAAAGATGCTTTGACCGGTGAGTACATATGCAATAATGATTATTATATAAGAAGTATAAAAAGAATGATTGAAATTCTTGGTAACGATTTAACTTTTTATATATTTTCAAACAATTTTGAATATGTTAAAGGTTTTTTGGAAGCTTTGAAATATAATATTGTATTTGTTGAATGGGATCTAAAGGAATATGAGGAGCTAATTCTTATGTCCAAATGTAGGCATTTTATACTTTCAAACAATTCTTTAAGCTGGTGGGGGCAGTTCCTGAGCCAGAATAAAAATAAAATAGTGATTTCACCGTCAAATCTGTTTACGAATGATCAATATAAAAGCTCTATCCTTTGCAACGACTGGATTACAATGGAAAGCCGGGCATTGATAAAATCGACACAAGAAATCATTTGAAATCTATCTTGAATAATATTACTGAAATCATTATAATAGAAACAAAAACTAGAATGGAGATTATTTATGTTTAAGGTAATTCAGACTGATAAAGCACCCTCAGCAATCGGACCTTATTCTCAGGCATTAATCCACGGCAATATGTTGTATGCTTCAGGACAGATTCCGATTAATCCGGAAAATGGTCACGTTGTAGAGGGAGATATAAAGACTCAAACAACGCAAGTAATGAAGAATATTGCTGCAATATTGGAAGCAGCAGGAGCTACCTTTGAAAATGTAATCAAAACAACCTGTTTTCTTAAAAACATGGATGATTTTGTAGACTTTAACGGGGTATATGCTGAGTATTTTACCGGTAAACCGGCAAGATCCTGTGTTGCAGTTCAGAAACTTCCAAAAGATGTCCTTTGCGAAGTTGAGATTATTGCAATACTAGATTAGCGGAATACATTCATTATACTATAGCAAGCCCTTTATTAATTGAAGAAAGCAATATGAAGGGTATACTTCTGTTGAATATATTTCCGCTGCGACAGGAGGTTTATGTAAGAAATTATCCTGCTCCTATGAGGGTAGGAATGCAGATACCTATATCCTGTGCATCAATTTAATTAATAGATTTTAAATAATAAGAGAGCTCGTCAAGGTTAATTTGACGAGCTCCCTTTATGTGATATTACTTACCTCACGGTATGAATTCGAGTCTGTATCCTAAATGCAGAAGTACGTTCCAAATGCCTGCTATTAGTAGACACTTCTTATATCCATAACCTCAGTTCTCGTATAGGTAATGTCGTTTGGCACTTCATTTGCAACAAGATAATTGTATAAATAAATGACAGGATCATGACCCTGACCGAAAGGATCCTGTCCCATGGCAGTATTTACAATTCCTTGTCTAATTAATTCAATTATTTCTTTATCATAATCAAAACAGAAAATCTTAACCTTACCAACTCGATGAAGCTCCTCGATTGCTTTTGCGGCACCATGAACACCACCGCTTACGATAATTACGCCTTTTAAATCGGGAAAGCTGTTAAGTAATTCTTTCATTTTGCTATATACAAGTTCATTACTGATGATATCATCAATCTCTTTCACTAGCTTTATCTTTTTGCGTTTGGTGAGTACGGATTTTACGTTGTCACATCTGATTTTATTAATGGTAGCTGTCATATCACCCCTGAATAGAACAACTTTACCTTCTTCATCGATACCCTTTGATATTAGCTGACCCGCCAATATACTTGCAGCCTCAACATCAGGCCCAAAGTAGGAAAGCCTATCCGTGCCTCGTTTAAAATCACAGTTAAATGCCATGACAGGAATATTTTTTTGATTAGCCTTCTGTATATATTTGTCGATATCATTGACAAAACCAGGTAATATAAGGCCATCACAGCCTTCCTCGATTTTATGATCTAAGGTAATATTAAAAGTCTGGTCAACTTTATCAAAACCTATGTATTCAAGTTCCACATTCTTTGATTTCAGTTCGTTCTGGGCATACAATGCACCCTGCTTTACGGATCTCCAGAAAGGATGATCAATAGGACTCATCATAACAAGCTTCAGTTTTCGCGGACTTGACTGATTGACTGGGGAAATGGAAGTTTTGTAACGACCCAGAAGACTTTCGATATCGGAGAGCATATTTTTCAGAGAGATCGCCTGTGTTTTAATTTCTTCATTTTCAGCTAGATCTTCCTCTGTAACTGCCGCAACATCCTGAGTGATGCTAGAGATTTCACTGGATGAATTATGAAGAATGGTACCCTGTCTATCTATTTCCTTAGTATTCTCACTTATCATCTGAGATTCTTCATATACCTTCTTCATATCATTATTTAAGATATTAGCATTATTGTTAATTGTATAGAAAGATTTTTGAACCGCGCCAAATATTTCTTTACTGATATCGAAGCTATCGGATACGTTCGAGATACTATCGCTAACCTTTGAATTACTGCTCATAATATCTGCAATCAGCTTGTTGATCTGGCCGACACTGTCCCTTGTAGCAGAGGAAAGCTTATTCATCTCCTGTGAAACTACGACAAATCCTTTACCTGCTTCTCCTGCTCGGGCAGCTTCAACGGAGGAGTTGAGGGATAACAGCTTGAGCTGTTCCGTAATAGTGATTATAAGGCCGCCTACCTGATCGATTTCCTTCAGGTGTGAATTTAAGGTATCAATAAAATTAGAGGTTTCATCCAGATTGGTAGTGATTACAGTCATCTGTTCATTATATTGATCCAGATGTTTGGAACCGTCAGAAGATATCTGGACGGTATCTTCAACAAATTTCTCGATGTTAGACAGAGTTGTTGTTATGCTGTTAGTTCTTAAGCTAACTTCCTGAATACTGTTTAAAGTGTCTTTTGCAACTTTAAGCTGACTTTGGGCTTTTTCCGCAACGGCAGTCATGTTAGCTGCAATCTGCTCATTTCCCTGAAAGCTCATATTCAGGCTCTTGTTGACCTTATCAACTGCATCTGATAGTACAATAACATTACCTTTTGTAGTTTCAATAAAACTCAGAAGATTTCTCTTCATTTCATTAAATGCAAATGACAGTGCTTCAAGGCCTCTTGTCTTATCTGCCATAATATCACTGATATTGAGCTTGCCCTGAGATAATTGATTAGCATGGTCACCTATAATTTTAATAGAACGGAAGAATTGATTCAAAAGTATAAGTTGAATGCAAAGTACTAATACAATAAAAATCATACAATATGGAAGGATAAGCTTAAACACATCCTCTTGAACAAAATTTAAAACAGTCATTACAGCAAAAACAATTAAAATCAAAAGTGTAGTAGCTTGAATTAATGCGCGGGTAATATTGTGCGTTTTGTCCTTTCTAAAACTTTCCTTTGACATTCGAATTACCTCCTTATTTATGATAAAATATTACCATATCTAACTGATTTTAGCATTGGATGTCAATAAATTCAATATGTTTATTAGAATTTTAATAAAATAATATATTCAATAAATACTAATTTTCGTCATATTATCTTAAAATACGAATCAGTATAGTCAATAATGTAAACAATATGGTCATTTAATTCTTATATCTGGTAAATGCGAAACTATATAGTATTTGTAATTGTATACACAGCAAATAATATTTCTCCGCTCCAACGCTTCCATCGGGCATACATGTTTTAACACTTTACTCCGATCCGAAATAGTATTTGCTGTGTATACAATATCTAAAATTTATGTGTTTTGCAATTATCTCCTTATATCTTAAATAATGGGGAGGTGGTATGTGCTGTGTTTTAAAGAAAAGCGGTATAATATTTTATATAATCTGATATAAATTATTGTAAATATATTATTATGCTTTCACCATATTTTGGTGTTTCGGCAGATCGGAGTTATTATGGATGATGTTGAAATTAAAAGACGAATAGATAAATATCTTATGGAAATATGCCATTATAGCCAGATGCAGGTTTTTGCCACTTCAGATTATCAAAAGAGATATTTGCAGTATCAGATTGACTGGGTTGCGAATGAATTATTTGACTTATACCTGGTTAGTCATGATACTGCAATACAACCGCAACAGATATTATCAACTAGCGGACAGCTACAACAGTACGTACAACAAACCCAACCAGAACAGCAGCCTGTCCAGCAGCAACCTCAACCAACCCAGCCAGAACAGCAGCCAGTCCAACAACCACAACAAACCCAACCAGAACAACCGCCGACTCAGCAACAACCACAACAAACTCAACGGGTTATAACAACTCAAGAACTTGCTCAGAATAATGGGAGAGAGGGGAAACCTGCTTATGTTGCTGTTAACGGAAATGTCTATGATGTATCCACATTAAATAAATGGGCAGGCGGAGCTCATTTTGGTTTAAATGCAGGAAAAGACTTAACCAATGAATTCATGGGATGCCATAATGGAGTGCTGGAGAGATTACAGAAGGTACCTATCGTTGGTGTGCTTATAAAGGAATAGAGCTATATAACGGAATGGAGGTTAAGAATGAATCTAAAGGACGCGGTGCGTACACTATTTCGTAAAGGAAAACTACCGGAGAATTACCAAATGTATACCGAGTGGGGAGAACATCTGGATGCAGCGCATGTTCTGGAGGAATATCCTCGACCTCAGTTACGGAGAGATAACTATATAATTCTAAATGGTTATTGGAATTATTGTATTAATCAAGATCCTGATTTTCCAAAAAGTTTTGATGGAAGAATACTGGTACCATTTTCCCCGGAGAGTGTTTTATCCGGAGTTAACCGACAGCTTTTGCCGGGAGAATATTTGTGGTATGAAAGATGCCTGAAAATTGATCATAAATTACCGGATCAAAGATGTTTGCTGAATTTTGGAGCTGTTGACCAATACTGCGAGGTATATATAAATCATCACAAGGTGATGGAACATATGGGAGGATACCTTCCATTTTCTGTGGATATCACAACCAGGATTGAAGAAGGAGATAATATAGTAACCCTAAAAGTTATGGATGACAGTGATACCTCTTATCATAGCAGAGGAAAACAAAAGCTACATAGGGGTGGAATGTTTTATACGGCTCAGAGTGGAATCTGGCAGACGGTATGGATGGAATGGGTTCCTGATTTATACATAACTTCCCTTCGGATAACTCCGCTTGTGGATGGAAAAGCAGTACGTGTGGAAATCTTCTTAAATGATGATTTTAATCGGGACAATATAGAAGATATCATTTTTAAGGTTGACATTTATCACAATCAATGCTTAGTACGATCATTAACAAGCCGTTTGCAGTTTTTAAATATTTCGTTTCCGGAGTTTGAGCTATGGAGTCCGGAAAATCCTGTATTATATAATGTGGTAATAACTGCCGGAGAGGATAGGGCAGAAAGTTACTTTGCCATGCGTAAGGTGGAAATTAAACCTGATACGGATGGCATTCCTAGGATATTTCTGAATTATAAACCATATTTTCAAAATGGATTGTTGGATCAAGGGTATTGGCCTGACGGACTATATACTGCTCCTAGCGATGAGGCATTAATCTATGATATACGAAAAGCGAAAGAGCTTGGCTTCAATATGCTCAGAAAGCATATTAAAATTGAACCAATGCGCTGGTATTATCATTGTGATCGCCTTGGTATGCTGGTATGGCAGGATATTGTGAATGGCGGGGAGGAGTATAACATGCTACTAGTTGGTTATCTGCCTACTCTTTTTCCCAAGCTTGCAGGTAAAATAAAGGATCACCATTATCGTATGCTTGGCAGAAGAAGTGAAGAAGGAAGGCGGGAATGGATCAATGAATGCAGGAAGACTGTCTTACACCTATATAATACGCCCTCTATTATCACATGGGTGCCTTTTAATGAAGGCTGGGGTCAATTTGATTCCAAAAATGCTTATGAGATAATTCATGAACTGGATATGACCAGACTGATCGACCATGCATGTGGTTGGTTTGATCAGGGCTGCGGAGATTTTGAAAGCATCCATAATTATTTTCATCCTTTTAGGGTACGTCTTAAGAAAAGGCCGGTTGTTCTTTCGGAGTATGCAGGCTACGCCTGCTACATCAATGGGCACTCCTTTTCCCATCAAATCTATGGATACCGTATCTATCATTCCAAAGAAGAATTTGATAATGCATTTCACTATTTATTGGAAGAGGATATTCAAAAACTGGCTGATAATGGTTTATCAGCAGCAGTTTTTACACAGCTATCCGATGTAGAGGATGAGGTGAATGGACTCTTAACCTATGACCGTAAAATCTGTAAGGCAACCCCAGTAAAAATTAATTTCTAATGTGATTCATATTGTATAAATTTGTATGATTGACATACGGTTATAGTTTTTATATAGTTGAGATAACATAGAGAATTTATCACTCAAATCACAGATAGGTAACTGCGAAATGCGGGGACTGTGTAGTATTTCAATAATCGAAAACACCGACAATAAAAGGAGAGAAACGCCGATTCAAGAGGGATAGCCCTGATTGGATTGGATGGGAGATAATATATGAAAATATTAAATAATACCAAATTTAATATAAAGCTGAACTGGAAGGAAATAAAGCTGATACCTGTGTACTTACTCATGCTTTATTTCCTATTTGTTATATTTATCTATTTAAAGCAGGATTTTTCAAATAATTTAAGCGACCCGTCTACCTATATAATAATATTTCTTTGGCTTATGATATCATTAATCTCTATGCTTGAGGCTGTCAAAATAAGAAGCTTCTTTAAAAAGTATGCAAGAGGGCTTAATTATTTAGTACTTCTGCTTTCGCCGATAGCCTCTTTCCTGATTGTGGAGCTTATGGTCAGTAATTATAACCTGGATATGTTCCGGTTCTATAGTGTGTATAATCTAATCTGGTATGTGATTTTATATTATCTTGTTTTTGCACTAACAAGAAGTTGCCGATATACAATTGCAATTTGCAATATCTTGGTTTACATAGCCTCCATGGTCAACTATTTTGTATATCTGTTTCGTGGTAATCCAATACTGCCTAGTGATCTGCTTGCATGGAAGACTGGTATGAGTGTAGCTTCCGGCTACGATGTAAGCTTTACACGGGGATTTCTTGTTGCTACACTAGTGATGTATTTTGTTTTTGTCTTAGGATTTAAACTGGAGAAAGCTCCTAAGAAACCGTCTGCGGTTAACCGTCTGATTGTCTTCGGAACTTATCTATTGTTTTCAGTGATTGTATTCCATGAATTTTTTAATACGGACTTAATTCAATCAAAGATAAGGGTATTGGATTTCTTTGCTCCAAAATACACTTATTGCTCCTATGGTACTGTATTCGGTTTTGTTGCAAATGTTCAGGCAATGGAGACAGAGGCACCACAGGGATACTCTGTTAAAATGGTAGACAATTTACTGAAAAAATCAGAAGAAAAAAAAGAGAACAATAAGAAGTCTGAGACGAAAGAAAATCCGAATATTATTGTTATCATGAATGAAGCATTTTCTGACCTTAGCCTAGTAGGCGATTTTAAGACAAATATGGATTATCTGCCCAATATCAGATCACTGAGTAAAAACACCACAAAGGGCTCCTTATATGTCTCTGTATTTGGGGGAGCAACCAGTGATACGGAGTATGAGTTTTTGACAGGAAACAGTATGGCTGTCATGCCACAGAATTGTGTTCCTTATCAGCAGTTTGTTACCGATTCAAGGGATTCACTTGCGACTACCCTGAAGTCTCAGGGATATTATAATATCGCAATCCACCCGTATGAACCAAGTGGGTATAAACGTGATCTTGTATATCCGCTGATGGGCTTTGATGAATTTTTATCCATGGAGGATTTTTCGAATCCTACGAAGATAAGAAATTTTATCAGTGATAAAGACAGCTATCAAAAAATAATTGAACAATATGAAACGAAGGGTAAAAATCAACCACTTTTTATCTTTAATGTTACCATGCAAAATCACGGAGGATACTCCGGCACCCGGTTATTTAATAATGAAAATACGGTAAGACTGACGGATTATCCGGGGCATCCAAACGTGGAGCAGTACTTAAGCCTGTTAAGAGAATCGGATAAGGCTTATAAAACTTTGATTGATTATTTTGCCAAACAGAAGGAGCATACCGTAATCCTATTATTTGGGGATCATCAGCCTGTGGTATATTCGGAATTGGAGGACAGTGTAACTAATCATGAATACCAACCGGGGCAGGATCAACTGATGCGAAAATATGTAGTGCCATATGTCTTATGGTCTAATTATGATATGCCAAAGGATGATGTTAACAAGATGAGCGCAAATTATTTATCTTCTTACCTTCTTAAAAAAGCAGACTTAAAGGGTACTGCCTACAATCAGTATTTATTGGATCTGTACCAGAAGGTACCTGTTATAAATTCGTTGTTTTACATTGACAAGAATAATCTGTTCCATTCCTTTTCAGAATCGAACACTTATATGGAATCAATTAATCAGTATAAAAATATTGGCTATAACAACGCTCTTGATAAGAAGAATAGACTAGCCCAATATTACTTTTTAAAATGAAATTGTACCCGAACAACTAAAGAAATGGGATGAATTTGTCGATAAAAATAATGTTAGTAAATTGAGGAGTTCTTTGGGGTGGGATAACTGTTACGTGGAACAGGTTTGATACAGTCCCTTTCAGGATACATAGAGTTGCCTCAAAATATGGGGAGATTAGTCCTATTTTCTACAAAATACGGTAGATATATGAAAAAATTTGTTGTATGGTGCCGTAGTTAGAGATATAATAAATTATAATTACTATACAAAAGCTGGAGGAAATACAGAATGGATATATCGGCACTTTTTGGTTTAGTTTTTTCATTTTTCATGATAATATTTGCATTTATAATTGAAAAGGGAAATATAGCAAAACTATTGCAAGTCACTGCGGCAATGATTGTGCTTGGCGGAACGTTCGGTGCAACCATATTATCATTCCCGCTACAAGCTTTAAAAAAGGTACCGGGTGCATTAGGAAAAGCATTTAGGAACAAGAAAATAGACCGCGTGGAGATACTGGATACGTTCATGACATTGTCTACAATTGCAAGAAAAGATGGCTTGCTTGCTCTGGAGCATGAACTGGAAACCCGGGAAATGGATGATTTTATTGTTACAGGTTTACGACTGGTTATTGATGGTGCCGATGAAGAAGTAGTACGACAAATCCTTGAGACAAGAATTATCAATTTGGAACATGAGAATGAAAAGCCAATTGCCATATTTGAAGCTATGGGTGGATTCTCTCCTACCATGGGTGTGCTTGGTACGGTTATGGGCTTGGTTAACGTTCTTGGTCACCTAGGTGGAGATGTAGCCGAACTTGGAGAGGGCATCGGTGTGGCATTTACTGCAACTTTATATGGTGTAGGTTTTGCAAATCTAATATATTTACCAATAGCAACCAAACTAAAAGAACTCAATTCCGATGAGGTAATGGCAAAGAACATGATGCTGGAAGGAATCCAATTACTTCGTGGCGGCTCTAACCCGGCATTTATGAAAGAACAGTTGAAAGGATACTTGGATAATGAAGAAGAAGGTCAAACCGAAGAAGGAGAACAGTGAAAGATGGCTTCTTACCTATTCTGATATGATTACACTGTTACTGGCGTTGTTTATTCTGTTGTATGGTATGAGTACTGTGGATCAGGCGAAATATGAACAATTTGCAGAATCCATGCATGAAACATTTGGTCAAGGAAAGGGTCAGAGCATTTTTGATGGAAAAAACGGTGTTTTGCCCAATAACGGTAATAAAATAATGCCAAATTCGAATGGTAAGGATGGTAATTCCGATAATGCAGCAAGTTTATCGGTGACACCGAAGCCAACATTAACTCCAAATCCTACACAAGCAGCGAATCCAAATGATAATTCACTTACTACCAAGGAAGAAATGAATGCTTTGGAACAGGGCATTGATCAGATTATTAATGATTTGGGAGTTGATGGAACGGTAGGAACCGTTTTAGGAGAAAGTGGTCTCACCATATTACTTACGGATAAAGCATTCTTTGATAGCGGTAAAGCAGAACTGAAACCAAGTATGATAAAGAGCTTAAGCGAAATAGCCAGGCTTTTGAAAAATATATCCAACCAAATTATTGTTGAAGGTTATACCGATAATGTTCCGGTGAGTGCTTCAAGCGAATATTATTCAAACTGGGATCTTTCCAGTGCTCGTGCAGCAGCAGTGACAAATTATCTGACAGATAAGAAAGGATTAGATAATAAGCGTATCGCAGCATCCGGAGGTTGTGCAGATAATAACCCAATTGCTTCTAATAAAACAGAGGAAGGCAGAATGAAAAACCGTAGAGTGGAAATAACAATTCTGTATAATTAGGTGGGATGGCAACGTAATACATATT
>JAEWMT010000056.1 GCA_023393095.1 Bacillota bacterium | reverse complement strand
ATCATGTATACCGCATTTAATACCAACAGGGATAATGCTAGAGATATTATCAAGATAAAGCCTTTACCCCATGTCCTTTTGATATTCGATAAAGCCATATATATTGTTGATAAATTTCTATTTTTTTTAATCTTCTTATTACTCTTTACATCAGTCATCCGTACTGCTTCTATCGGGGTAAGTCTCCCTACAACACGACATGGCCTATAGCATCCAATATAGATGGTAATCAGTGAAAATAATGCTGCTGCAATAAATATGATCGGATGAAAGGCTACGGATGCATGTAGCGCGCTTTTACTGCTATTGGATATATCAGATAGTAGATATGGAGACATCTTTGACCCGATTAAAAAACCCAAGACCATACCTATTGGAATTCCAATTACAGAAAGCCATAGAGCCTGCAACTTAACAATCTTCTTTAACTGCTTTCCTGTAGTACCTATATTCATCAAAAGTCCATAGATACGAATATCCATATTTACTGAAATATTGAACACATTATAAATTATCAGATATCCTGACAACACTATGATTGCCAATAGGATTGCTACCGCACCAAATGGAAATGATTCCGTAGTAAATATATTGTATGCAGGATTAGCTTGAATATCTGCATTTGTGTCCTGCAAATCATATCTGCTTTCCAAATCATAAGCCTTTTTCTCCAGATTGTACGGGTTAGAAAACCAGATAGCAATATTATAAGCTCCTTCATAGTTTCCTTTTAATATACCCTCCTCTGTAGCTATTGGAGCTACTCTGTCACAATAGCTTTTAGAAATCCAAACCATCTGTGCCATTGCAACAGAATCCCCATCCCAATATCCACTTAGTGTAAATTCTTTACTAATTTTCTGCCCACTTACAGTAAATAATAATTTTACTTTTTCGCCCAGCTTAGGTTGAACTCCTAGTGCTTTCAAAACAATCGTACTTGTTGCAATTTCGTCCTGATTATTTGGAAGACTACCTTCCTTGGGAACACATTGATAAGATTCTGTTGCAATTTTATCTGCATATCGGATCTCAGTCTGAATATTTTCTAATTCATTATTATCAGCCATAGTGAGATAAATATTTAACCCTTGCTTTTTTATCTCATTATCTTTTGATATACGATTATATTGTTCCTTTGTAAGATTCTGGGCAGCTACATGCGATGTAACCATTATGATACGCATACTAGATTCCATCGTTGATTTTATCATCGATAAGGATGCTGTAAATACAGTGGTAAACAGTACCGATGTTAATACTATTGCGAGAATTGCTATACAATTTCTATTTTTATTAACTTTCAAAAAGCGTTTTGTTAAGGTATGTATTGACTCTTTATTATTAACCTTAATCATGAAGATCACATCCTTCAACGATTTTTCCGTCCTCAATCCTGATAATACGGTCCGCAAGTTGTGCAATCTCCTCATTATGAGTAATCATAATAATTGTTTGATGAAACTGTTCACTAGTCACCTTAATTAGCCCCAGGACGTCCTGGCTTGTCTTACTATCAAGGTTACCGGTAGGCTCATCTGCCAGTATAATTGCCGGTTTTGTAACCAATGCTCTCGCTATGGCTACACGCTGTTGCTGACCTCCTGATAAATTATTTGGAAGGCTGTCTAGCTTTGTTTCTATACCAAGGGTTTTAATAACGCTCTTAAAATATTCTTCGTCTATTTTTTTACCGTCAAGCTTTACTGGTAGCATTATATTTTCCATAACATTCAGCATCGGAATTAGATTATAATTTTGAAAAATGAACCCTATATTTCTTCTTCGAAAAATTGTCATCTCTTCATCCTTTAGGTTACCTAGATTCTTACCATCTACAATAACCGTACCGCTAGTGGATTTGTCCAATCCTCCAAGTATATGCAGTAGAGTTGATTTACCACTTCCAGAAGTTCCAACAATTGCAACAAATTCGCCCTTTTCCACAAAAAGGCTCACACCTGCTAAAGCATTTACTTTCGTATCACCTTTCCCGTATACCTTTGTTAAATCTGTGGTTTCTAATATAACCATAATTCTTTCCTCCATAATCTGTATTGATGATGCTTAATACAAACTATAACACAGCGTTGTTTCCATATTGTTTCTACAATGTCACAGTTCTGAAACTTTCTGTAATGGAAGAAATACCGAGAATTTTGAGCCCTCTCCCTCTTTCGATGATACTTTGATATAG
Organism: Bacillota bacterium; assembly: GCA_023393095.1. Classification (GTDB taxonomy): domain Bacteria; phylum Bacillota; class Clostridia; order Lachnospirales; family Lachnospiraceae; genus Mobilitalea. Next base: position 24,944 of record JAEWMT010000056.1, on the reverse strand, counting down.
CCCCCCTGTAACGAAATAATCTGTCTTGCAAGAAATAGACCAATTCCAACACCATCTTCATCACTGACAGCCTTCGATCGGTAAAATCTTCTGAAAATTTTACTATATTCCTTTTCAGCAATACCAATCCCGGTATCAGTAATATCGATCCTGCAAAATAAATTGTAAGATACCGATTGTATTGTAATCCTTCCACCGTTAGGGGTATATTTCACCGCATTATCCACAATATTATAAATTGCTTCTACCGTCCACTTTAGATCAAATATTGCCACTTCTTCAGAGGGAACTATTTGTATCATAATATTTTTTTCAATCGCTTTCACTTTTGAATTTCTTACTACAGTATTAAGCAATTCCTGTATCTTATTTAATTTCGTCTCTACTGCAATAATTCCCATCTCAAGCCTGGACATTTTAACAAGAGAGTTTATCAGAAAACTTAATTTTTCTGTCTGTTCTTTGATTGCTATAATTTCTTCCTGATTTACTCTTTCAGAATCTTTTTCTTCCAAAAGTTGAGCATACAATAAAATGTTGGAAATAGGTGTAATACTCTGATGAGAAATATCTGATATCAAAGTCTGGATTGTTTCCTTATGTACTAATAAATTCTTAGAAGAAACCAAGCTGTTGCTAAGGTAACGATACATGCTGTTTTCAAGAGCAGACAGAGTACTCTCATCAATATCCGATATATCATAAGTTCCATCTGTGGCACGATCTATCATATTCTGCAGACGATTAATCAATTTACGTTCTTTAATTCGATAAAATCGAATTATTATCATCAGTGCTCCCAGCATGAAAAGCATCATAAATATAATCCACATCTTATTTCACCGCCCAAAAATATCCTATACCATACACGGTTTTTATGTATTTTGGCTCCGATGGATTTTCACCCAATTTATCCCGGAGCCTTTTAATTGAAACCGTTAATGCATGTTCATCGACATATTCCGTATCGCCACTCCACACTGTATCAATTAGGTTAGCTCGGCTTACGGTTATCCCTTTATTATCTAACAGAATTCTAAGAAGTCGTTGCTCAGTCTTACTAAGCTCAATTACTTCTCCTTTTACATAGTACAAAATTTTCTTAAAATCAAAATCAAACTCATCAATGATAAATCGCTCACCGATAGCAATTCCTGCTTTTCTTAATTGAACATTGATTCGTGCCCGAAGTACTATAAGACTGAACGGCTTTGTAATATAATCATCCGCACCAAGCTCTAACCCCGTTACAATATCCGTTTCCATATTATTTGCCGTTAGTATAATTACCGGTATTTTAGAATAACTTCGAAATTCTGTCAGGAAATCTATTCCATCCCCATCCGGTAAATTCAAATCCAATATCAAAATATCAAAACATATTTTCTTTAATTCCTCTCTTGCCTGTGCTAATGAACGGCACTGTACAATTTCATATTCATCATTTCTTAATGCTAATCGAATTCCATCATTCAGTTTTTTGTCATCTTCAATTATTAATAAATTTACCATATCATGTACCCTCTATTATGTAATATCCTAATTTTACAAATGGAAATTAATTTAAACATAAGCCTAGTAGGAACACTATTATTCCTACTAGGCTTATTGTAATAGCAGTTTATGCTAGACTGATAAAAGCTTCAATTAGTTTTTCAACTGATTTAAGACTGCTTCTCCAAAACTCTTCATCCTCTAGGTTAATTTCGGCTTCCCTTGCGGCGTCTTCCACACTCATTACTGTTGTTGCATTAAGAAGTGCCCTATATTTTGGAACAAATGCTTCCCCTTCCTGCTTATATTTTTCGTATAGTCCTCTGGCAAATAGTCCACCAAAGGCATAGGGAAAATTATAAAAGCTTAGATTCTCCGAATAATAATGACCCTTTAATACCCACATATAGGGGTGCAGACAATTTACATCAAGCCCATCGCCGTATGCCTCCTTCTGTGCATCAAGCATCATTTGCTTCAGTTCATCCGCAAATAGAAAACCGGATTTACATTTTTCAAATACAGCACTCTCAAATAAATATCTGGAATAGATATCACAAATAATCTGAGTAATATCCTGAAGTTGACTTTCAATTAGTGCTATCTTCTCTCTTCCCTGCGTCTCATTAATTGCGGCTTCCATAATCAGTGCTTCATTAAAGGTAGAAGCTGTTTCAGCAACCGGCATACTGTAATCTACATTCAGTGGAAGATGTTCCTGTATATTAAGTCCGTGGTATGCATGCCCAAGCTCATGAGCCAATGTCACCACATCACTGAAGGCTCCTGTAAAATTCGTCAAAACACGGCTTTGCTTCACAAAAGGCAGATTCTCGCAGAATGCACCACCTACCTTGCCCTTTCTGGGATAAAAATCAATCCATTCATTTTCAAAGGCTTCCAAAACCATATCCGCCAGATCGTCTGCAAAACCCTTAAAGTGCTTAACCAGATATTCCTTTGCTGTTTCAATAGTAAACTTGGTGCTACTTTCTCCAATTGGAGCTAACATATCATACCAGGGAAGTCCGTTATCATGACCCATAATTTTAGCTTTATGCCTCAGATATTTATGGAAGGATGGTAAGGCTTCACGGATTGCTTCAAGCATCGCCTGCAAGGTTTCTTCCTTCATATGCGCCTGCATTAAGGTCATAGTAAGCGGTGATTCATAGCCTCTGAGTTCACAGATTGTATTTACCTGGGTCTTGATATTATTCAAAGAATAACTGATGGGATCTTTAATTTTCTCATATGCCTTAAGTTCTGCCTCATAAGCATTTTTTCGTATTTCCTTATCCTCACTGTGGGCAAGATTACGAACCTCGGGTAATGTTATCACATTCCCGTTGTATTCCACCTCGAGCGTAGAGGTCAGAAAGCTTTGCATACTGCTCCATGCAGAGCCTGCAGAGATGTTAAGTCTCGCAATAACTTCCTCTACATCGTTACTTAGGATATGTTTCGCTTCCTTTCTCATATTAGAAATCAGGTATTCATATGCTCTTAATTTCGGATGCTTTTCATAATACTTTTCTATATTCTCAATACCGGCTATATATTTATGGATTACGGCTAGAGGCTTAGATGACCTGCTAATCTGGCGTTCAATCGCATTGGTTTCATTCACAGTTTCACTATCTGCGGTATTAACGGATAAACGAAGTGTTACATAATAACTGATTTTCGTTCCTAGCAGCTGATATTGCTCCAGATATTCAATCGCTTTTAAGAGGGTTACTTCTTCCTCTTTACTGCCCTCTAAGGCTTCACTAAACGCTGAAATTTCATTCGTCAGTTTCTCTAACTTCTCCTTATCCTCTTTGTATTTGTCGTCATGATAGCCTTTGTACAATACATCCAGGGACCATTCATTGTTCATAATTTACCTCCATAATGTCGCGCTTAAGCATGTTTAATAGAGTATATCGTTTATTACTTTAAAAATATTTTATTTAATTATACCTTTGCTACGTCATTATTCTTTTCCAATTTCAATAGTTGTTCCTTAATATCTAGCCCAGCTCCGAATCCAACCAGATTTCCATTTGCTCCAATGACTCGATGGCAGGGGATGATTAGCATGATAGGATTATTATGATTAGCCATACCAACTGCTCTCGAAGCCCTTTCATTGCCTACTATACTTGCAATCTGTTTATAACTTCTGGTTTCTCCATAGGGTATGGTACGCAGCGCTTCCCAGACCTTTCTCTGAAAATCTGTTCCCTTTGGATTAAGCTTAAGATTAAATTCTCTCCGTTTTCCTTCCAAGTACTCAATCACTTGTTTTGATGCTTCCGTTATCAGCTCAGTTTCCAGTATTTCATATTCATTCTTAAATTGTAAACTTGCCAAACTATCTTTGATAATTGACAATCCGGTAATACCCTCTCCATCCTCAGAAACCATGATTCGTCCAATTTTGGTATCATAAAAATATGCTTTATCCATATTACCTCCATGCAGCTGTTTCTTACTTCTAACACGCTATATTGATATATTTTAGCATATCTATATGAAATATCCAACCTTACTGCATAATATAACCAAAGTATTAAAAAATATTTATTATAACTGTTATTTAAGCTTTATCAATTATTCAAACCTATATAATAATGAGCAGATACATATAGATTCTCCGTATAATTAACATCCAATCAAATCATTTCTCTCTCACTACAGCTGATATAAGTTAGCCTCATATGGCCTTAGATTCTTACTTCTATCCTGGTAATTTGATAACAGCAAATGATATTGGTCAACCGAACGTTTTCTTTTTACCGGTTTACAGCTCAAGTTACATTCCACATAATAAACCACACCATTCAACCTTCGAAAATAAGTAAAAATATCTTTCCGAGCTCTGTCAACTACTTCAAACTCTCCATAAACCAATGCTTTACCGCATTTTCTTATCTCAATCAGCCTCTTATAAAAATGCAACACAGAATTTTCGTTGGTCAGCTGCTTTTCCACATTAACGTTCTTATAATCCTCATCCGATATGATCCAAGGGGTATGTTCGGAAAAGCCGGCATTGATACTGTCACTCCATTGCATCGGTGTTCGGGCATGATCCCTGCTGCCACTCATCACCTTCTTCAAAGCTTCTTCTTGATCCATCGTTGCTATTAATTCCTGATATAGATTATTGCTTTCCACATCCCTGAAATCACTGATGTCCTGAAAATTCTTATTAATACTTCCAATTTCCTGTCCTTGAAAAATAAATGGAGTCCCCTTAAGAGTCAGCTGTATCATTGCAAGTAGCTTTGCTAGCACTTCTCTGTATGCCGGTTCTGGGTTCACTTTAGATATCATTCTGGGATTATCATGATTCTCATAAAATAATGACATCCAGCAATCATTACCATAGTGCTCCATCCAGTTACACATATAAGCCTTCAGATAATTCAAATCATAACGATATGCATCAAATCGTAAATGCCCCGGTGTTTCCAGATGATCAAAACAGAAAACCATATCAAGCTCCTTACGGTATTTAGAGGTTAATAGTTTACTCATCTCCAAACCCACACCCGGAGTCTCTCCTACCGTGAAGGCATGATAAGGTTCAAATACCTCATTTTTCAACTCTCTTAAATACTGATGTAGCTTTGGTCCATAGAAATAATGCTCTATTCCATAATACCCCATCAGCTTACCGATGTTCTCATTTCCGCTAGGTAAGCCCACCGTCTTGGAGATATAGTTGATGACATCCATACGAAATCCATCCACACCCTTAGCTAGCCACCATCGGATCATCTTACCTACTTCATCCCTAACCGTCTTATTATCCCAGTTAAGATCCATTTGTTTTTTAGAAAATAGATGCAGTCCCCATTCTTTATTATCCTCATAATAATTCCAGGCGGATCCACTGAAATATGAGGTCCAATTATTTGGGGGATTATCCTTGTCACCTTCCCTAAATATATAATAATCATGATATTTCGAGTTTTTATCCCTTATAGCCGCCTGAAACCATGGATGCTCATCCGAGGTATGATTTACAACCAAATCCATGATCAATCTCATATCTCTCGCATGAACCTCACCAAGCAGTTGGTCAAAATCTTCCATTGTTCCGAATTCTTTCATGATATTATAATAATCCCTAATATCATATCCATTATCATCGTTTGGTGAATCATAAATCGGGGAAAGCCAGATTGCATCAACTCCCAAATCCTTCAGATAATCTAACCGCTTGATAACACCTCTAAGATCACCGATACCATCACCATCAGAATCCTGAAAACTTCTCGGATAAATCTGATAGAACACCGCCTGCTTCCACCATTCCTCCTCTATCTTACCGGTTTCTGTGTTCAAAATATCTGTTTCACTATTAAGCAGTGTCAGTAGAGTATCTCCAAATCCGTCTCCCAGTTTTTTATTAAGTAAAGGGGTTATCGTTTTTAAAGAAAGATTTCCAACCAGCGGATTCGTAATCAGGCTTTCTTTTTTATTCAACTGTAATAGAAGTCTGCTGATAATATCATGTCCGATCGGATTCCTATATATCTCCTTTAATTTACTGTTTTGATTCAACTTCTTACTCATAACTGCCTCCAATCCATTGGATAGTGAAAGATTGTTTGACAAACACTATTCACTAAAATATACTTATGTTTATTGGTAATTACGAAATTATAGTCAATGTAATTGTATACACAGCAGATACATATTTCTCCGCTCCAACGCTTCCTTCGGGCTATGTGTTTTAACACTTTACTTTCGCTCCGTAATAGTATTTTCTGTGTATATAATATCTATAATTTATGAGTTTCGCAATTACCTAACTTATGTTGATACAAGGGAGATCTAAGATGAATAAATCTAAATTAAATTTTCTTCAGCAAATTAAATATGCTATAACAAAACCCATGAAATATTTCCAGCTTACGAAAGCGAGCGGGTATAGAGTAACCGGATTTGTATTTCTTTTTGTTCTTATTACTAGTCTGTTTACGATCATTCCGAAGTCTTTTTCCTTAGTAGGTCCTAATGGTTATATCAACACTATTATTAATGATATACCTGCATTCGAATTATCAAATGGCCAGCTGAATATGGAAAAACCATATAAATATGAGAATGATATATTGTATATTTCAGTTGATACTAATGTTGACAGTTTTAGTTCCAAGGATATGGATGCTACCAATTTCTATACAATTTTAATCAGCAAATCAAATATTGTATACGATTTTCCAGGTCAAACTTTTAACATAAAATTTTCAGATATTGAAAAATTTCATTTTAATAACGGGGATTTGAAAAATCTGAAACCCTTACTTTATATTGTTATTATATTAGCCGGAATATTGAGATATTTGTTTAATGTAGGCATTTATTTTCTTACAGCCCTGCTTTTTTCCCTTGTTGGTATTGTTATTTCAGTAATGGAACATTCTAATTTAAAATATTCTATAATATTTAAAACTGCAATTTATGCTAAAGTAACTACTAATATTATTGGAGCATTACTTTCCATTTTACCGATTTATATACCCGTATTATTTACAATGGGCCTGTTTATCCTAATCAACTGTGCATATGTAGTATATGGAACACTTTCACACAATTCGGAGGAAGCCAGGGAAGATGCCAGTTTGAATTCACCGTCACAGATGTATTAAGGTAAGAAAATAGCCCAAAACCTTCTACTGATTTTCCTAAGGAGAATGTGATGCCCTCCGTACGTTCGTCGTTGATATATGTACCATACCATACAGTACCCGATATTTGTAATTTATTCATATAAATATCATAGCTCCAAACAATGGAATCGTCTAGCCAATTAGGTAATATATAGGTAAATTTAATGATTTTGCTACTTTTGGTGAAACATAAATATTTCAGCTATCGTTCAGTTTGTACATTTGTGTTACGATTTAGATGTAAAGATGAACTGTAGCTTATTCTACATTTTATGCCAACGAAACAATTGTGACTTAAGTTACATAAAATAAAATGTATGTGGCGAACACTAATATCATAGAAAAATCAATTTAGTATGGAAAGGATTTTTAATGAGATTATCCAAAGAAGAGAGAAATTTTTTCATCAGCAATATCCATGAAATGATTGAGACAGAACAAATATGTGAGATGAATCAATATATTCAGCATGGAAATACAACTACCTTCATTCACTGCATGGTCGTTGCATATTACAGCTATATAACCGCATTGCGGCTACCCTTAAAATATGATATGAAAAGCCTCATTCGAGGAGCAATGCTCCATGATTTTTATCTATATGATTGGCACATTCCGGATAAAAATCAAAAACTTCACGGTTTTAGACATCCGGGGTTCGCTCTACGTAATGCCAGAAAACATTTTAAATTAACTCCGATTGAGGAAGATATCATTGAAAAACATATGTGGCCTTTAACGTTAAGAAAAGCCCCTATATATAAGGAATCCATACTTGTCTGTATGATTGATAAATATTGTTCACTTACGGAAACCTTTTATCTTTCTGCTATGCCAAAGGAATTGAAACAGGTAATGCGTATGATTCAGAATCAGGGATTAGTTTGTTGAAATGCTTGATAAAATCAGTATTTTGGTTCAATGAAGAAACCATCCGTTCTGATATTTTCATTCTGACTTCGATGTTAAGTTAGAATTCACTAATGGCTTTCTCATATGGTATGGACAGGACTTAAAAAGCGCAACTCCTCGCTCTGCTCGTCAAACATGCTCTTTTTAAGTCCTAAACCATCTTCGAAATCCATAAGTGAATTGACCAACTTAACATAGGCGCCATAATAAAAATATCAGAACGGATGGTTTCTAATAGATGTTATGTGCTGATTTTATTATGCATTACGTTACACTTTTATTATGAGGTCTTAGTTTATAAATTTTAGCCGGCAGTTTCCTTAATCTTAAGGACTTTTCATAAGGTTAAGGAATCTGTTGGCTCTATTGATTTCTATCTTTAATAATTCTACAAATTTACAGATGCAAGTCTTCTTCAAATCCAAGCATAAGATTCATATTCTGGATTGCTGCGCCGGAAGCACCCTTGCCTAGGTTATCCAGTCTTGTCAATATAACAGCACTTCCCTTTGCATCATTGCCAAACACGAAAATCTCTGCATTGTTTGTATCGTTGCAGGCTGTGATATCCACTGCTCCGTCAAATAGTATACTGTCATCCGCATAGGGCATCACCTTTACAAATTTTTCGTCCTGATAATGTTCACTCAGTAATTCATGAATATTTTTTGCGGTCATCTGCTTTGATAAGAGCTTTGTGTGTATCGGAAGCATCACGGCAAGCCCTTTGTAATTCTGTCCCAGTACAGGGACAAAAACAGGTGCCTCGCTAAGGCCTGAGTGCAGAATCATTTCTGGTAAATGCTTATGGTTTAAGGATAGGCTATAGGGTCTTGGTGCCTTGGTATATTCATTCTTGCCATCGTTTTGCTCGTATTTTTCAATTAAAGTTTTACCACCACCGCTGTAACCAGTAAGGCTTTGACAGGTTACTGGGTAGTCTGGGGACATTACTTTAGATGCAAGTAATGGATATGCTGACAGTATAAATGCAGTCGCATGGCATCCCGGATTGGCAATACGCTTACTCTGCATCACTGCTTCCCTTTGTGCTTTTGATAATTCCGGAAGACCATAGGTCCAGTCCTGAACAGTTCGATGAGCTGTACTGGCATCAATTATTTTAGTATTCGAATTGGTCACTAGGCTCACAGCTTCTCTTGCAGCATCATCCGGAAGGCATAAGAAAACGACATCTGCTTCATTTAAACACTTCGCCCTTTCCTTAGGATCACGTCTTTTATCATAATCAATTTTTATAATATCAAGCTCGGGATACAAACCAAGCCTCTCATTTATTTTAAGTCCAGTTGTACCTGATAAACCATCCACAAATACTTTCTTTTTCATAACGACACCTCTATTATATTGTATATTTATACATTATTATTATGTAAATATACATCTATAATCTAATGCTGTCAATAACAATTTACAACTTATTATTAGTAGTAATGGGATGCTCCAACTTTTTAATCATATTATTCAGCCTGCTATATTGACCAACAAAAATTGAAAGGGCAAAAACAACAATTAATATTGCTATGATAGCAATCACTAATGTCACATTTGATAAGAATCCCTTTCCTCTAAATACCGTTGTAAAACACATCAAATAGTCATATACAAGAATTATAAGAATGAGAGGTATCCAGGTGAACACAGATCCATTAATTACTCTTTTACACATATCAATTTTTGATTCATTATCACTGAAAATTGATAAATCTTCTACATCCTTCTCTGTTTTTAACTTACGAAAATAGAACCATTTATGAAATTGACCAATATACTCCCATCCATAATCCTGAAACATCCGGATATAATCTCCCTCCGCAATCCCATTTTCTTTAAAATCCAATTGATAAACCCAGTCTTCTCCTTCACATCGTTCAAATTCATATTGATAGCCTGTGGTTTTTATGAATTTCCAGCCTTCTCTATGCATGTATGTAAGCCATGCTGCTTCTTCCTGAAAATCAGATATAAAAAATTTTCTTTTTTCAATCTTCTTTTCCAATCATCATCTCTCCCTTGCTGTTATTATACAAACGCTCAATTCTCCTTATCTCTATGTTCAGTATTTCTTTGCCAAGCTCGGTGATTATATAGAATTTTCTCTTTTCTTCTTCCTTCACAAAAAGAATTAATCCGTCCTTCTCCATCTTTGACAGGCTTCCGTACATAGTTCCCGGACTTATATTGATTTCACCCTTTGTCATCTGCTTAACCTTTTGACCGATATTATAGCCATGCATTTCATCCTGAAGGCAAAACAGGATGTAAAAACCGGTTTCTGTCATAGGAATATAGATCCTTTTAATCTTATCGTCCAATATTACACTTCCCACTTTATTTTATATTTATATATCGCGCCACGATATATCGTACCTTGATTATATAGTGATTCGATATAATTGTCAATATACCAAATAGAACTCCAATCAACTTTTATCAAAAAAGCCAACCTTCAGGATCAATCCTAGCTTAATATCAATTATTCCGGCTCATGTCCTTAAGATCCCTGCCTTCTTTTACCATTTGTATAGCTAATTGCCTTAAGTTTTTATATTCTTCTAATTTTCTCACCGCTTCCTCTGCGTTATGATAAACTTTCCAACCACCGCTAAGAATATAATTTTTTCCGTTAAATCTTATAAAATCCTCAACATCCTGAATCGGATAGCCAAGAATTATCCCTATCTCATGAGGAAAGCATACCGTAGCATTCGTCCGGCTGTAGTAATTACCAAATCTATTTTTTAAAGTATGGAGAGTATCTTTTATTTTGTCTCCCTTTAACTGATATCCAAAGGATACCAAAAAGTTTTCATTGTCCAAAGATATAAGAAGCTTATATAAAAGTTCTTCATTATAAATCAATATATTGATCAAATTCTTGTCTTCATATAGGATAAAGCTACGGCAATCGAACCTTGTGATTTCAAATTCTAGCTCCCTAATAAATTCATCTTTCCAAAGTTTACTTTTATTAATAATGAACAGATTCGATGGCTTTCGCTTTAACAGAGCAGGCATAGAGTAATTAGCCAGCAGCATCTTAACATTGTAACTGTTCTTCTCTAGAGCTGATAAGTCAAAGCTACTATTATAATTTAAGAGCTCCTTTCGACAGGATTTCTGCATTTTCTTATACATATAAACCTCCAACTGCCGCTTCTGCGGCATACAAATACTGAGCGAAAAGCTCGATATTACAATCAGTAGGTTTATCAAAGACAGTACGAATTATCATGATAAATCACAAAAAATTTATCTGCAGATAATCCACTAGCTCCCTTATCCACTTAAACAAGAAAACGAATGGTAATTTTTCATTACCACTCGTTTCTATAAGCATATGTTATATATATTTCATTAATTTTATTATATATTTACAATTATAGCTGGCAGCTTATTCTACATGCCTAAAGTATTTAAACTATTACGATAAGAACTCATTTCATCTTCACTTGTAAAATCAATAATGTGTTTTAATTCCATGATAATCCTATCTCTATCTTTTGGCAAAGAACCAGTGATAGGCTTATAATTAGTAATGGTATTGGCTTGTAACCTTGTTCTTAATTGTAAATTTTGCAAAAGTGTAATTAATTCTTCCAATCGTTCTTTTTCTCCTGATGGAATAAATTTACCTTGTTGAACCATTTGATATAATTCCGTACCCGGAAATAACGTTAATGAATCAATATGCAGGAAATATGGATTTTGTACGTAATAGGGACTAATTTGATTTAATACAGTTGCTGTATTAAGAGCATTACGTTTACCATTCCCCTTGCCTGCCAACCCTGTCATATATACTAAATAGTACTCAATTCCAGCCTCATCGAGCTTAGCCAATTGCTCTACAATATCAGCAGAAGTATATCCTTTATCTACCAGATTAAGGGTTTCGTCATCCCCACTTTCCATACCGATACTTAATCCGTTAATTCCCAATGCACGCAATTTTTTTAATTGTTCTATGCTTTTCGGCATTATATCTCTTATACTTGCAAACATTGCTATATTCTGGCATTTAATCAAATAATCTCTCACTGTTAAAGCCCTAATTTTTAGATTTTCATAACTCATAGCAAAAGGATTTGCTCCTGTAAAAAATATTCTGCGTGCATATGGCTGATAAGATTTTATTTCTGCTAAATCTTCTTCAAATTCTTCTACTGACGACATGTGAAAGCATTCCCCCTGATAGAGATTGCAAAATTTACATTTATTATAAGTACATCCTGATGTTGCTTGTATAATCACAGAAAACGCTTCATGTGGCGGTCTCCATGTTCTCCCTGTAAAGTGCATTAATTTTCCTTCTTTCTCCTATAATGAACGTATACTATTTCTATAATTCAACAGCTCTTTTTCATCAATACTATTAATCGTATTCTGTAATCTTCGTAAAACAATTTCTCTATCTTTTGGCAGATCAGCAACAAAAGGTGCCACATTTGATACAGTATTTGCATTAATTCTAGTATCAACCGTTAAATTTTCAATAAATGTCTTCAATTCTATAAGTTTTTCTAATTCTCCAGTTGGAATATAATTACCGGAAACCATTTCCTTATATAATTCCGATTCTTTAAAAATTGTCAACGCTACAATATTAATACTTGCCGGATTAACTTTATTAAAAATATGAGCACTCTCCAGTGCATGTCGTTCACTATTACCTGCACCGGCTAATCCATTCATAAATACAATATTATAGACGATTCCTGCCTTATCCAATTTATGCAACTGTTCTACTATATCACTCGCATTATTGCCTTTATTCATATACTCTAATGTAATATCATCTCCTGTTTCTGTTCCAAAATGAATTCCATCATAACCCATGGTATGAAGTTCATTTAGTTCCTCCTGACTTTTCCGCTTAATATCTGCAATTCTTGAGAATGCACCAATATTAGTTATATTGGGCATATACTCTTTTATTTTTATGGCAATCTCAATAAGTCTGTCTTGACCTAACCCAAACGGATTAGCTCCGGTTAAAAAAACACGGCCAACGTGCGAATGTGTACGTCGTAATTCCACTAAATCTTCTTCTATTTCATTCATTGGTGACATCCTAAATGGTGTTCCATCGTAAAGGCTGCAAAATTTACACTTATGATGCATACATCCAGAAGTAACCTGTAATAAAGCATTATGTGCTTCAAATGGGGGTCTCCAGACCTGACCTGTAAAATGCATATACTTCATCTCCTCTTTCTATTTTGTTTTTATTTTACCATTATGTATATTAATTCTACAGTACTGTCTTTAAATGAATATAGTATCATTTTTAGTACTAAGTACTTTTTTCAATAGTACATTGCTCTATTTTATGTTTTTGTTTATAATGTTATAAATAGACTTTTCTATTACTAAAAACTTAATCTTTATAATAGGAGTGGTATTTATGGCATCAATAAGAATCAATCGTGAAATAGAGCAATGTGCTACTGTCTGTAAAATTCAAAAAGTTTTAGGTGGAAAATGGAAAATACTAATTCTTTGGTATATAGCTAATTCTGGTACAAGGCGATTTGGTGAATTGCAAAGGCAACTTAGAGATATTACACAATCAACTTTAACCAAACAATTACGCGAATTAGAAGCTGACGGATTTATTACCAGATATATTTATCAAGAAATTCCACCCAAAGTAGAATATTCTTTAACGGATTTAGGAAAGAGTTTTTTTCCAATTTTGGAGCACATGAAAACATGGGGCGATATGAATTTATAAAATATTTTAGGGTAGGGCAACTATAATCTAAGTTTGAGATTAATACCAGAATCGGACTTCATGTTGTCAATGAAGAAGCCTATAGCCCCCAGGGACTTATTCTATTTAGAGATCATAGATAATGCCAATGATAAAGCAATGGAATTTGAGAAGAAATTAAAAGATATAGTAGATGTGATGTTCAGAAAATGGTTTTAAATAATAGCCTAAAAGAATGCTGCCGGAAATAACCTGTAATACGCGGTTAACTCTCGACAGCAATCATCTATATTATTAACATTGTTATGAATTCCAACTTTACATCAAAGTTAGAATAAAATATCTGAGCTAATGATTTCTTCATTGAACTCATATGCTGATTTCTTCAAGCATTATCAACAAAATTCAACTGCGAAGCTTTTGTTATTTATTATAAAACAGTATACCAAGTGTATTCGGTCCGCAGTGGCTTGAAATAACCCCTCCTGCCCTTGTGACAAATATTTCTTCAAAATAATTCAAACTTTTCAGATAATCATAGGTTTCCTGCTCAATCGTTTTATCTATACCGGAATGGGTTATAAAAACACAGAACGGATCAGCCTGTAACAGCTGTTGTTCAAGATCCTTTGCATAACTGCGGACAACGGATTGTTGCTTACCCCTGTATTTTTTTGCTACTCCCATTTTACCGTTTTTTACTGCAATCATCGGTTTCAGCTTAAGTGCATTACCCAATAATGCAGCGACTGAACTGCAGCGGCCGCCCCGGTGCAGATAGGTTAATGTATCAACCACAAAGGATGCAGATACCTTATCTCTGGCAGCTTCAATCTCCTGTATAATCCATGGTGCAGCTTTTCCCTGAGCTGCATACCGGGCTGCTCGTAAAACCTGTAAGCCTATACCGGTTGACAGATTTCTTGAATTAATAACCCAAATATTCTTATAATCCAGTTCTTCCGCTGCTATTCTTACAGTCTGGCAAGTAACTGACATATCCTCTGATATACCAAAGAAAATAATATCTTCTCCCGCATTCATCATGGGCTTCAAATATTCAATTACATATCCCAAATCCGGTGATGCCGTCTTAGGTGTAGTGTTCATTTTATCTGCCCATACATATATTTCATCCGGTTTTATTTCAATACCATCGACAAAACTTTTGGTATCCAGTACAATATTTAGCGGAATAATAGAAATATTATATCTATTTAATAATTCCTGCGATAAATCACAGGTACTATCTGCAATAATTCTAATCTTGCTCATCTTTAGTCCTCCGTATAGTTTTATACCTTTCATTCCAAAACTAGTTTATCTTCATTATAAAACTATTTTTTGAGGCACGCAATCAAAATGTATCATTGTTATATAGTGGTGAAATCGGATGATGGCATGAATCGTGAATCTTGAAAGGGTTCAAGAAAAGTTTATATTCGCTTCTGGAAACACATAAAGATCATTGCGACATATTTATTCCCTTTATTATCTAAGCTAAATAAGTAAGTTGCGTTTAGAATTCATAATTAACTCGCAATCATCTACAATTGTAAAGCAATTGAGGGTAACAAACTCCCTTCTTATGTATAAACTTATGACTTTAAATTGCTTCATAACGTAATGTTACACTATTTTAATAGCTAAATCACTCCATAGGATTTCTTGATAATTATATAAAAATTCTCCCCTAATGATTTTGTCATCAGAGGAGAATTTAAGGAAACAAAAGATTATATTAAGAGGATTTATAATTATGTGATCATTTTATAACGTATTTTGTAATTATTCTGAGAATAATGGTGTTGACAGGTAACGTTCTCCGGTATCCGGAAGAATAGCAACGATTGTCTTACCTTTATTTTCTGGTCGTTTTGCCAGCTCGGTAGCAGCCCATAAAGCAGCACCGGAGGAGATACCTACCAGAAGACCTTCTGATTTAGATAACTCTCTGCCTGTTGCAAAAGCATCTTCGTTCTTAACTCTTATAATTTCATCATAAATCTTTGTGTTAAGAACCTGAGGTACGAAACCTGCTCCAATACCTTGGATCTTATGAGGACCGGATACCCCTTCTGATAATACGGGGGAAGCATCAGGCTCTACTGCAATTACCTTAAGATTAGGATTTTTGGATTTTAAGAATTCTCCAGTTCCTGTAATTGTGCCTCCAGTACCAATACCTGCTACCAAGAAATCAACCTTACCCTCTGTATCTTCCCAGATCTCTGGACCAGTAGTTGCTCTGTGTACTGCTGGATTCGCAGGATTTTCAAATTGTCCTGGAATAAAGGAGTTCTGAATTTCAGCTGCAAGCTCAGATGCCTTAGCAATTGCTCCCTTCATACCCTTTGCGCCTTCTGTTAATACCAACTCAGCTCCATATGCCTTAAGCAAATTTCTTCTTTCAATACTCATTGTCTCCGGCATGGTAAGTATTAAGCGGTAACCTCTTGCTGCAGCGATAGAAGCCAAACCGATACCTGTATTACCACTGGTGGGTTCTATAATCACGGAGTCCGGTTTTAATAATCCCTTCTGTTCTGCATCCTCAATCATAGCCTTCGCAATTCTGTCCTTAACGCTTCCCGCAGGATTAAAATATTCCAATTTAGCAATTACGGTAGCTTCTAAATCGTATTTTGCCTCATAATTTGATAATTCAAGTAATGGTGTTTTTCCAACTAAATCTGTTAAACTCTTATAAACCTTTGACATATCATTACCTCCCTTTTATTTTATACATTACATATATGATTAATATGTTTGATATTATATTATTACTTATTTTACTAATTGTCAATAGGTAAAATCAAAATATTTTATATTATTCTTATATGCTTAATATGTTATTGACAATTTCCGAATCTTCCTTTATTATGAATGCATATAAAAATGGTATGAAATGAGGTGTTTAAATTTATGAGATTATCAGCAAAAGGCAGATATGCACTTGCTGCAACCACTAGTATGGCTCAAAACAGTGGAAATAACGAATATATAACTTTAATCAGTATCTCTGAAAAACTTGGTATTTCAAAAATATATCTGGAACAGGTATTTTCATTATTAAAACATGGTGGAATTGTTACCTCTATTAAAGGTTCCCAGGGCGGTTATCAGCTTTCCAAACCATCCAAACAGATTACTGTATATGATATCTTAACTGCTGTTGAGACTTCTTTATTTGAAGGTACGGAGGAAACCATAAAAGACAAGGCACCTGATATTGAAGCTGCATTGAGCCAGACTATTTATATTCCCTTGGATTCTGCTATAAAAACTACGTTACAAAAAATCTCTTTGTATGATCTGGTATCGGAAGCAGAAAAGCACAAATCCGAACAGGGCTTTATGTTTTTTATCTAACCCGGCAGATCAATCATTTAAAACATATGATTAAGGAACTGTCATATATAGCTTTCAATAATATTAGGGACTCCATGTAATACTGTAATTAATAAACCTCGCGACTGATGGTTTTATGTGGAATCCCTAATATCATATATATATATATGAATATATGCGAAAATGTGATACAAAAATCATTGTAATCCAGGTAGTTTCGTATTTATAAGACTCATCTTTCTATTTAACTGAATTCTTTCTTACATCTGCAATAGCCCTCTCCTGAAGGATAATGAATAATTCTTATAAGACTGCAAAATTCAAGGTAGTGCGAGTTTTATTAACCATAAGCTCCTAAGTATATATATTTCATAATAAACTTAAATTATTTACTTGAATATGGCAATCATTTATAATATAATTCATATCAATTATATATGAATAATAACATATAAGATTGGTATGAATCGTAATATCAATTAATTTATACCGTTCAATTATAATTATAAAGGGAGGTTATATATAAATGAATTATCAGATAAATACGAAATGCCTATATGGTAATAACGAGAAAAACCAGCATGATAATACCGGTGCAATCAGCTTTCCCATCTATCAGACAGCTACCTTTGCTCATCCTAGTGTCGGTAACAGTACAGGTTATGATTATTCCAGATCTCAGAATCCAACACGTGAACAATTGGAAAAAGTGGTAGCTTCCCTGGAAAATGCATATTCAAGCGTTGCCTTCAGCTCCGGAATGGCTGCCGTAAATGCCCTGATGGAATTATTTCATCCCGGGGATCATATTCTGGCCTCCGACGATCTGTATGGTGGAACCATTCGGATTTTTGATCAGATTAATGTTAAAAATGGTCTTGAAATTCAATATATCAATACCTCTGATCTCACTTATGTTAAGGATATGGTAAAAGAGAATACGAAGGCTA
The DNA here is from genome assembly GCA_023393095.1 of Bacillota bacterium. Classification (GTDB taxonomy): domain Bacteria; phylum Bacillota; class Clostridia; order Lachnospirales; family Lachnospiraceae; genus Mobilitalea. Next base: position 6,828 of record JAEWMT010000056.1, on the reverse strand, counting down.
TCTTTGTTGAAACTCCAACGAATCCAATGATGAATGTAACAGATCTACATGAATTAGCAAAAATCGCTAAGCAGCATAATCTGCTGTTTATCGTGGATAATACCTTTCTCTCTCCCTATTTTCAGAATCCAATTACCATCGGAGCTGATATCGTACTGCACAGCGGTACCAAGTTTCTTGGAGGTCATAATGATACATTAGCAGGCTTTTTAGTATTATCCAATGAATCCCTGACCGAAAAAATTCGTTATATAGTTAAAACCACCGGAGCAGGTCTTGCTCCCTTTGACAGCTGGTTGATTCTTAGAGGCCTTAAAACCCTTCCTCTAAGAATGGAATATCAGCAAAAAAATGCTCTAACAATAGCTAAGTGGCTTGAAAAGCAAGATAAGGTTAAATCCGTATACTATATCGGTCTTCCCTCCCATCCCGGCTATGAAATAAACCAAAAGCAGGCAAAAGGGTCGGGAAGTATGATATCCTTCCATGTAGATTGTGAACAAACCGCTGTTAACTTATTAAACAAAGTAAAGCTCATTCAATATGCCGAGAGTTTAGGCGGAGTGGAAAGTCTCATTACCTATCCAATGCTTCAGACACATGCCGATATCCCTGAAGAAATTCGTGAGGCAAAGGGTATCAACCATAATCTAGTCAGACTTTCTGTTGGTATAGAGCATATTGATGATCTATTAAAGGATTTATCACAGGCATTTGCAGACTAGAGGGAAATGGAGGTAGACATGAGTACAAATTTTAATGATGTAATTGACCGTAGAAATACAAATTCCTTAAAATATGATTTTGCCATCGAACGGGGCAAACCCGAAGATATCCTTCCCCTCTGGGTAGCAGATATGGACTTTCAGGCTCCTGCACAAGTACTTAATGCAATCCATCAAGCGGTATCCCATGGTATCTTTGGTTACAGCGAAGTTAAAAAGGATTATTTTGATGTCATCCATGATTGGTTTTACAAGCATTTTAACTGGGATACAGAGGAAAACTGGCTGATTAAAACTCCTGGCGTAGTATATGCAATAGCCCAGGCCATTAGGGCTTTGACGGTAGAGGGAGACGGTGTATTAATTCAGCAGCCGGTCTATTATCCTTTTCAGGAAACCATCATACTGAATAACCGCAAGCTTGTTGTTAATTCATTAGTTTATCATAATGGGGAATATTCCATCGATTTTAATGACTTTGAACAAAAGATAATTACTGAACAGGTTAAGCTTTTTATCCTTTGCAATCCCCATAACCCAGTCGGCAGAGTATGGAGTAAGGAAGAGTTAATTAGACTGGGGGATATCTGTATCAAGCATAATGTAATAATCATTTCTGATGAAATCCACTGTGATTTTACATATCCGGGTTTTCATCATACCGTATTTGCAAGTATCAGAGAGGACTTTGCTGACAGAACCATAACCTGTACCGCACCCAGCAAAACCTTTAACCTAGCCGGACTGCAGGTGTCCAATGTATTTATTAAAAATGATTCTCTTCGACATAAGCTTAGCAACGAAATTACCAAAAGCGGCTACAGCCAGCTGAATGTATTGGGACTTATCGCATGTAAAGCTGCTTATCAGTACGGCGAACCCTGGTTGAAGGAATTAAAATCCTATCTGTTAGAGAATTTAAATTATGTCAGACATTATTTCGCTAAGAAGCTTCCAATGATTAAGCTGATAGAACCCCAGGGGACCTATCTGATCTGGTTGGATTGCAGGGCATTAAACTTAACGAAGAAGGAAATGGAAGATCTGTTTGTAAATAAAGCAAAGCTCTGGCTCGATCCCGGACATATCTTCGGCAAGGACGGGGAAGGCTTTGAACGAATTAATATCGCCTGTCCGAGAGAAATCTTAATAAAGGCACTGGATCAATTAAAAGCTGCAGTTAGCAGCTTATAAATAAATGAAATAAAGTGTGGGTTAGTGTCCTAATTAGATAAAGTAAACTAAATTGGGTATGGAAAATATCATTGGCAAAATAGCTATGAAGAACAGTCCTGATATTCTAAAACAACAGTAAATTGATAAAAAAGACGAACGCAACATTGCAATTGGATAATTATATAATGTCTATTGCAAACAGAGGGTTACCAATACTAATGAATGCTCTTTTATCTTAACTATCCATTCAAGAGTAACCCCCTGTTGTTGCTGACACTGAATTACCGGTATATTCCGAAAACTACTTTATTAAGCAAGATGTTTTTCATTTTCCTTTCCGGCCCGTCAGATAATAGACCGCAACCTGGGTTCTATGGGACAACCCGCCTTTTTCAAGTATCGTACTGATATGATTTTTAACTGTACCTTCACTGATAAAAAGCTTTTGCGCTATCTCTTTATTAGACAGTCCTTCGGCAATTGAGGATATAATATCGAGTTCCCTAGCTGTAAATTTACTGCTGTCAAATCCGGAATTTGGTTTTATTCCTGCATCAGTAAATTTTGAAAATACCTGTCCATCTAGAATATTCACTCCATGATGAACTGATTTTATCATCTGTTTCAACTGCTCTGGTGTATGGTTTTTAATTAGATAGCCGTCTGCACCGCATTTGATAGCTTTATCCACGAGCTCATCATCATCAAAGGTGGTTAAAATCAGTACCTTCCCAAGCTTTCGCTTCACTATTTCCTTAGTCGCTTCTATTCCGTCCATCTCAGGCATCTGAATATCCATCAGAATGACATCCGCCTTTTCCTTCATGGCTAATTCCAGAGCTTCTCTTCCATTTTTGGCGCAGCCAAGTACCTGAAAATCCTCATCAACACTTAGGATAATGCGCATTCCATCCCTGACAAAATCACTGTCATCTGCAATAATAACTTTAATCTTCTCCATTCAAAGCCTCCTTCGAAAGCGGAATTATCATATTGATATGAAATCCATTATCGCTGTTAAGATCAATATATCCGTTCACTTTTCTGGTACGGCTTTTCATTCCCTGTATACCCATACCTTCCTTCAACGTCTCACAGCCGATTCCATTATCCTGAATACTACACCGGATTACCTTATGTAAAATTACTATCTCAATAGAGATCTGAGTACAATTTGCATATTTTAGTGCATTTGTAACTGCTTCAATCGCGTTATCCAGGATAACCTCCCAGAGCTGCTCAGTAATCTCTTTATCTTCACCTTTTATATGAAATTCTGCATGAATTCCGTACTTATCCTTACATTCTGCACATAACTGCACTAGCTGTAAATAAGCCAAACGTTTCTTATCCGGTTTCTCCCTCCGAAGAATTATCCTGATCTCATCCATACAGCTTCTGAGATTATCAATCACTCCCTGTACGATCTTCTTACTTTGCTCTGGTTCCTTCTCCATGAGAACCTTGCTGGCCTCCAGTTGATAGACGGAACCGTTGATACTGTGTCCCAGCTTATCATGCAGTGCCTGAGAAAGCCTTGCTTTTTCCTCAAGCATTTTATTTTCAAATGCCAGACTGCTCTCCCGTAGCTGTTCTTTATATAAATCATCCTGTGAGCTGATGGAATCTTTGAGCTGGTATTCCTTCCTCTCAAAGTCACCTAAATATTTTCTGTATTTCTCAATAATAATAAAATTCTGAAAATAGATAACGCTGATGAAAAGACAATAAGACATGTAAAGATATATATTATCGGGTCTTAAACATACCCCTAGGAAAGAAAATAAACAGTAAACGAAGGATATGTGAAAGAAAATGATAATATCTAAAATAACCATAGGTAAAAGAAATAAACCATTATTACTGTCTCTAAAAAATAGAATAAAAACTGAGGTCAAACTAATCTCAAGTAATAGAAAAAAGAACTTTTTCTTATTCGTACTTTTTATTAACCGGTGCCTTATGTTATTGTTAGTTACTTTACTCTTCGGATGTTTAGAAATATCTAGCTCCGTTATTTCAAAGCATAATGCGGCTACCATTGCTGTAGCAAGAAGAAACCACTCCACACTGATTGCATGAAGTGATTTCTCGCTGCTGCTGATAAAATATATCGTTAATATCATCATACAGCATAATTTAATAACTGAAAAATAATTTTGCTTTTCGCTTTCATTCATAAGACTCCCGCTCCCACCAAAGGATAACTTACGTCTTTTCCTATTATATATGCCATATTGTAACATACCACCCAATATACGGCAACCGATATGATCTCTATTCTTTACGCCTTATCTTGATTCCCAGAAGACCAATACAGGTGATTACAGCCAGAAAGCTAAACATAACCAGCAAAAACATACTAAATACCCCATCTTTTCCTGCCATCAGCATTTCGGAAGCCTTAACAACCCATCGCTGCGGCATTAATAGGGTAGCTCTGGCCCACCATTTTGAAGCTCCGTCCAATGGAAAATAAAGCCCTGCAAACAAACAGGATAAACACCATACTGCAAAACAGACATAATTGGAAGACATTACATTATTGGTAAATACTCCTATAACCACACTGAACAGATTGAATACAAGTCCTAGGAAGAATACCAAGAATAAGAAACTGAAAAATGGAATCCCATAATCCGTCTTTACGATTAATTTAATACCCACAGCAATAAATCCTGTCTGAAGCAGTACGGTGATGATGACCATGATCAGCTTCACTATTCCGTAATTAGCAAGCGAAGATATAGATAGTACAAAGCGGTTATATACTCGGTTTTGTCTTTCTTCCACCACCGTGGCAGCAATAAATATGCCACTGAACAGAAAGCTTAAGGTTAAGAAGGATAAAGCATAGCCCATGCTAGCGCTGTGCGCTGATTGCTTTGCTGTCAAATTCAAGGCATCTCCGACTTCAATCCCTACTGACTCCTTCGCCATCTCACTCTTTTCTGAAATCTCGAGAAGCTTAATTAATTCTGTTTTATTATAATTTGACAGTTTGGCATAATTGAAGATACTTTGTGTAAATGACTTAAGATTACTTTCCATCAAGTCGATACGCCCATCCTTCGTTGCTTCATATACAACAATATTACTGTCTTTGCCCTTTAGGATTTCATCATCAAAATTATTAGGAATATAGATCACAGCACCAATCACATTATGATTAGCCGATTCCAGAGCTTTTTTCCTAACCTCTTTGACTGATATAGCAGTACTTTTATAACGGTAAATTCGATAGGATCCGGTCTTAGCCATCTCTTCTAAGATATATTCCGATAATTTCGTGTTACTACTGTCATAAACCTTTATATTCATTCTTGTATTTGAAACATTCATTATCGTATCATTTTCCTGTTTCATCTCTATAATTTTAACGACATTTTCTGTTGCATCGGGAGAATTGATATTATTAATATTTAACAGAATTACCGATAAAACTGGAAGAATGACAAGGAATATCAAGTAACCTTTATTTCTTAGAAGCAATTTTAAATTCATTTTGATTATTGTAATAAAACCACTCATTTTTTCTCCTTTTCAAACCTCTATGATAGTCGCTCTGAGGATTACTCAGATGCAAACTTTATAAGTGAAAGATTTATTTACTCTTGCTCCTCTAATTTACGATTCATCAGCAGAATTCCTGCTAAACCAAAGAATACAATGCATCCTATCAGTATGAATAAACATTTTCCGGTGTAATCACTATGTCCCATCGTCGAATATTCCACAAGGGTACGGTTTATATAATATATCGGTGAAGAATTTACTAACTGCCGAGGATAGAGAGCATACATATAGGTCTGAAAAGTCCCCCCGAAAAGACCCCAAATCCAGGTAATAATAAACCCAAGTACAATGCTAATAGCCACATTGTTAAATAACTGGAACAATACGATGCCAAAAGCACTTGAGCATACAGATATCAGAAAGATAATTAACAATGATATACCAACGTTCCCCCAATGTATTCCATATAAAAATATGGATAAAATCCACGCAACACATACCTCAAGAAATATGGCTGCCGTACAGGGCAAAAACTTACCCAAATAGTAATTAAGTTTCGGCATATGTGATACAAGCATTCTTCTTGGAATAGCACTTTTTCTCTCACTTGATATTACTGCAACCAGGGAAACCATTCCACACCATGCGAAGTATACAATATAGATTATCCCATAATAATCCGTGGAAGATGGAACCGGATCCACAGCGAGCATTTCTCGACTAATATTAACTTCTTTCGGGATCTGATCTAATGTAATGCCTTTTTTTGCTGCATATTCATAACTGGTTTTGGCATCATTAATTTGATAGAAGAAACCATGAAAGATGCTTTCTGTGATGGAAGCCTCCAGTTTCTTATCACTGGACTGATATATCTTATAATGGCTGTCATCTTTAACATCAACAAATACCGCCACGGTATTATTTTTCAGTAATTCCGATATATCCCCATCCGGAAATTCCTGCAATATTACCCCCTCGGATTTACTGGAGGACGCCAGTTCCAGAAGCAAATCCTTATATGCACTGTTCGTATTAATACGATACCCAACTTTGAAATCTTCAACCTTATTTGTCGTATCCATCATTTGTTTAAATGCATTTGATAGTAACGCAATCGTAACCAGCGGAAGGATTATCATCAAGAATAAAATCCATTTGGATCGTAGCATCAACTTCAGATTGTTTTTCACGAGTATTAACGGCATCCTACATCTCCCCCTCTGCATAATCCCTTAGTTTTTTGCCGGTGAGGGTAAGGAATACCTCCTCTAAAGTCATATCCGAATCTTTATCCGAGGTTACCATCTCCACCAATTCCTGTTTTGTTCCTATGGCAACGATTTTTCCATTATCCATAATCGCGATCCTTGAACAGATTGCTTCTATTTCCTCCATATAATGGCTGGTA
>JAEWMT010000132.1 GCA_023393095.1 Bacillota bacterium | reverse complement strand
TTCTTGCTGTTTATTATCCAGCTGCTGCTTTATCCGCCCGAGCAATTCTAATAGGGCTTCCTCATCTAACGATTTACCGATATAATCGAATGCTCCATATACAAACCCTTGCCTAGCATAATTATATTCCGTAAAATCACTCAACAATACGGTATACGGGCATAACTTCTTCTCAGATATCTCACGTAAGAGTTCAATACCATCCATAACCGGCATCCTAATATCGGTAATTACTAAATCCATTGGATTCTCTTCCAATTTCTTTAGAGCATCCCGTCCATCAAACGCTTCTGCTGTTATAGCAAACCCGGATATTTCGCCCCATAATTTAAGACGCTTTATATCACGACGGAATACTTCCATATCATCAACAATCATAACATTATACATATATAAGCCTCCATGCTGCCTACTTTTTAAGCTATTTTATACTTTCCGAAATCGGAAGAGCAATATACACAGTTGCTCCCTTATCTGGAATAGCTTCAATCCATGTTCTGCCCTCATGCTTGTTTATAATTTTACGGACAGTTGCAAGACCTATACCCGTTCCTTCAAATTCCTCTACCGGGTGAAGACGCTCGAAGACACCGAATAGTTTGCCAGATAGCTTCATATCGAACCCGACACCATTATCATGTATTGAAAATATAATTTCTTCTTTATTCATTGTATGTTTTACTGTGATAATTGCAGGATCACGGTTTTTTGTGAATTTAACGGCATTTGAAATAATATTATAAAATACCTGCTTCAATAATATACTATCCGCCTTAACCTGTGGAAGCTCTTTCTCCATGATAAGCTTTATCTTCCTATTCGAGATAGCGGAGGTTATTTCATAAAAAATCTTATGTATCATATCATTACAATTGATATATTCCTTATTAATTTCCTGCTTGTCTGTTGTTGAATAGAGCAGAAGTTTATTAACCATAGCAATCATATTCTGGCTTATATTCATTATACTGTTTATGATCTCCCCCTTTTCTCCTTCCATAGATTGTGGATAATCCTCAAGCATTATTCTGCTATAAGTATTAATTGCTCTTAGTGGGGATTTAAGATCATGGGATACGGTATAGGTAAAGATCTCCAACTCATCGATTGCAGCTTTAAGCTCCGAAGTCCTTTCTAAGACCCGCTCCTCTAGTTCGTTATTGAACATTAATATTTCTTCCTCAGCCTGTTTACGAGTAGTTATATTATTACAAAAGACGATTTCATGCTTACATTGGAATATTCTTGCCGATAAGCCGCCAATAATGAAGAATACTATAGACGTCAAGAAAAAGCCCGTGATTATATTGGAAGTACGGGACAGTAGCCAATGTAAATTGTTTTGCTTCATAATGATATAGCTATAGCCTATGATTGTAATTATAAATAAAAGCATCCCGAAGATAACCACACTAACAACAATTCTAGTATTGTATCTGGAAATCTGAGAATAGCCTAGTCTGAGTATTCGTCTTATAAAAGGCAACTGTAAAAGTATATCGGTTATAACCAATAATAAACTTTCAAAGATAATTCGCTTTAATGCTAACATAGCGATGTCACCATAACTTAGTGCCGTAATTATACCCGAATCCGAAAAGAGCGGATTAAATAAAAGCAGAAAAGGAAGAACATTAAAGTATAGAATAAGGCTGATAATATTATAGATTAACTGAAGAAAATATAGATTGGTAAAGACACTTCTACTCTGAAGTCTTTTTTCAGCACCATAACCATGAAGCAAAACCCAAATAAACAAACAAATAGAAGGTACAAAACATTCCCATCCGTGATATCCATTTATAAAAAGCGGATACCATATTGACATTCCAAACACAATGCTTATGCATCCATATATTCTTCCCCATGACAAAGCTATCAAGAGTGGAAATATTAAGTACCAATCTATATTTATCTTAATATTACCCACGTTATAATGAACTGAAAAAATTGCTCCTAGCAATCCAAAAAATCCAAATAAAATTGATAAAACTATTTTATATCTATCCTTCTGAACTCGTTGTACTATTTTAGATGTTTTAAAATTTATCTGCTTCACAGAAACGCTACCACCCTTGATAGAATACTAACCCTCTATCCTTTTACCTAAATTATGCATTATAATTATAGTTCAGAACATTCCCTTTTTCAACAAAATATATTATCAAAAAATAGTAATTTATATTAAAAATAGAAAAACGGACTACTTGATCAATATCAATAGCTAGGTCGGTTTTGTTTTCCCCAATTATACATTACTTTCATAATCGGTAATACGTTCTGACTATGTTTGGTCATCTCTTTTATATTTGATATCATATTTTAAAACATACTAACCTGAATGTGCGTACTTTACGAAGTTATTGCTTTGCTAAATACTGTGAAAAGAGATAAGGGAGGACAAAAAAAGAAAATCAGACAGGCATAAATAACTGATATACCAGGCTTGGTGAATTACCAATTTTAGATTTAGTAAACGATAAGATCACAAAAATTCCATAAAAGAAGTTTTACATTAACATTTTGCTTCTCTTAGGGAATTTTTGCTGATATTACCTATATGATATCTTTGAAATTACTGATATCATGAATAATTTAGGTTAACTATTTATTTGCTATTTATTAACTATATTTACCGGTTGACCATCCATAAACGCTTTTAAATTATTTACCGCAATATCCATCAACCTCTGTCTGCTTTCCTTAGGCGCCCAGGAGATATGAGGGGTAATAAAGCAATTCTTAGCCTTTAACAGAGGATTATTTCCCTTAATCGGTTCCGATGAAACCACATCCAGACCGGCAGCATATACTTTACCGCTATTTAATGCCTCACATAAATCTTCCTCTACAATAAGCGGTCCGCGGGAATTATTTAATATGATCACACCGTCTTTCATTTTCGCTATTGTATCCTTATTAATGATACCCTCTGTCGAAGAAAATAATGGGCAATGCAACGTTATGACATCGGAAGCTTTCAGCAGCTCGTCCAACTCCTCATATTTACAGGTGTCTGACTCCAGTTCTGGAATATGATTGGTATCATATGCTAATACCTTCATACCGAGCGCCTGTGCCAATACAGCGGTATTTTGCCCAATTCGTCCAAAGCCAATGATACCCATTGTTTTTCCTGCCAGCTCGATTAACGGGTAATCCCAGAAGCACCAGTCCTTGTTATTTTCCCATCGTCCTTCATATACTGCTTGACTGTGGTGCGCGACATGATGACATATTTCCAAAAGCATAGCTATAGCAAATTGTGCTACTGCAGTAGTTCCGTATGTAGGGATATTGGCAACTGCTATCCCCTTTTCCTTTGCAGCCTCCACATCCACCACATTATATCCGGTAGCCAGTACACCAATATATTTAATACTTGGGCAGCTTTCGAAAACCTTTCTGGAAAGCGGTGTTTTATTTGTGATGACGGCATCTGCCGTACCGATTCTTGAGATGATTTCCTCTTCATCGGTGAGTGATGTTCTGTCATATACCTTTAAGCTGCCCAGCTTTTCAAAGCCTTCCCAGCTTAAATCTCCGGGATTCTCTGTATATCCATCTAAAACTACAATATTCATTTTTCCACTCCTTCCATTCCATTAACGGTATTTAATCTTCTACCATTGCCCATGCGCGCTGAATTACACGCTTTGTATTTGCTAATATGATATCGGCATCTTCATCCTTCCATGGTTTCACTTCACAGGAAAGAACATAGGGATCAGCAGCGTTGAAAAATCCTTCTTCTTTTAATACGGTAAAGAAATCAATCAGCTGCTCTACATCATTGGCACTGTTCGGATATCCAAATCTGGGATGCATATCACCATAGGCCTCACATCCTTCTTTCACCACCGCATTACCAATATGGAAATGGGTAATATATGGTCTCAGTGTGCGGATAACAAACTGGGACGTCTCATAGGTAGTAGGAAAATGTGACAGATCTACCATAAGACCAAAATTATTATGATATAATCTCATATCAGCTGCAAATCTAGCTGCCAAAGGTGCCGGGCCAATTAAAGCGGCCTTGTCCATATCATAGTCAAATACTTCAAGCTCAACCATCATATTTTTTGTTTTTGCATAATCACAAACTGCCCTTGTAGTCTTTAGCAGCTGCTGATAAGCCACTTCCTTCGTATCCTGGCTCCATTTACCAGCCAAGAAGGCGATTCCCTTTGCTCCAAGATATTCTGCTTCATCCACTGCTTCGATCAAGGTTGCTTCTGCCTGTTTTCTTCCTTCCTCTGAAAGATCATTCGGATTTAACTTAGGACCAAGCAGACGTGGCTGCGCGCCATAACATACCTTCATATGAGACTGGGCAAGTAAATCTCTTGCTTTCGTCCGGATGTCATCATCTGCAAATTTACCAACCTCAAGTGCATCAAAGAATTCATCACAGGCAATTCTTCTAATGGAATCTAGTACATCATAGGTTGGATGGCTCATCCATTGAATTGTCCCTATCCTAAAATATTTATGAATTGACTCTCTCATATTTGTCCTTCCTTTCCTTATATATGAAATTATTTATAGTTATTCAATAGCCACCAAGAATCTCGAAGAATTTCAAGTTAGCTCACATTTATTTTAATTATAAGCATCATGTCCTATTATTGGTTTTCATCACCATGCCCACCCGGATCAATCGGAACAAACGCTCTGCCGCATCCTGAAGCAAATCCTCTGCATGTTCCATTGCATAATCCAGGCTCATCGGAGCATTCACAGCAGATATCATGGAATCAATCCCGTAATCATAGATCGTATCGGCACCTTTTCCCATTCCACCTACAATAGCTACCACAGGGACTCCATTTTCCTTACATAAGAGGCCGATACCGGAAGCCACCTTTCCATATGCAGACTGTTCATCCATCCTGCCTTCCCCTGTAATAACAAGGTCGGTCTCTTTCAATAATTCATCAAATTTGATCAGCTTTAATAGGGTACTGATTCCCGACTGAAGCCTAGCTCCGGTAAAGAACATTAATGCTCCTCCCAAGCCGCCAGCCGCACCTGCACCTTTTTGGCCGGCTATGTCAACATGGAATATCTTCTTAATAACATTGGAGTAATTCTCCATGCCCTGTTCCAATTGATCTAGTATCACACTGTCGCCGCCTTTTTGAGGGCCATATACATAGGTTGCTCCCGCAGGACCTAATAATGGATTGTTAACATCACACATAACCGTAATATCCGCTTTCGCAAGTTCAGGATGCAGGTTCGATAGATCGATATCGGCAATTCTGATTAATGACCTTCCGACTGGTTCCACTTCGCAACCATCTTTATCCAGAAATCTTACTCCCAGTGCTGCCATGGCTCCGATTCCACCATCATTGGTTCCGCTGCCTCCGATTGCTATATTTATTTTTCTATAACCCTTATCCAGTGCATGCTTAATAAGCTGTCCCGTACCATAAGTTGTTGTATTCAACGGGTTTCTTAATTCTTCGGATATTAATGTCAGTCCTGAGGCCACAGCCATTTCAATGATCGCGGATTCCTGATTCAGAATCCCATACTTTGCCTGTATATCCACCCCAAGCGTATTTTTTACCGTTACCGGTTGGTATTCCCCATGAACATAGGATACAATCGCATCCAAAGTACCTTCTCCTCCGTCAGCGATCGGAACTCCTATCATCTCGCAATCTGGAAATACCTTATAAGCCGCTTTTTTTATAATTTCTATAATACACCCGGAAGACATGCTTCCCTTAAAAGAGTCTGGAGCAACAATAAACTTCATGACATTCCTCCTTTTTTACTTCATTTTACCTTCTTATACGAGGAATATCCACCTATATCAATACAAAAAGAAACACACATATTGTATTCTGGATATAAGTAGCAGCTGCTAGGTCATAAAACATTATTGTTTTTTATGTGATCGTATAAATAATTAATGAAATTGCGATCCTCCGATTTGTTCATAGGATTCATATCCAGCCATTCACGGATTTTATTAAAACGGAAAATCATTGTATTTTTATGAATAAATAATTCTTTACTACTCTCGACTAAATTATAGTTGTTGTTAATGAGCGCCTCAACGATATCCATAAAATTCTCTTTAAATTCCGTATACATCGATTCATCAAATACATGATAGATATCATACAGTTCCATTCTTGGTATCAAAGAATGGATATAACTTCCGATGCGATCATAAAAGTATATTATTTTGTCTTCCATGGCTACATTTTCTCTCAGCCATAAACAATGATGAAATGCGGCGGAATATCTCAAATATTGATTTTGAAAGGTTCCGATATATATTTTGTAATTGTTACTTTGCTCTTTCAGATGATCCAAAAACCGTTCCAGATATTCTTCCATTAAATATTTGTAGCTGCTAAACAGATCATTTTTATTCTTAAAATGTTTAAATATTATGATCTGACCATCCTCCGTAAGTTCGGAGATATCCTGACTACTGTGAAGCTCATTTTTTTTAATGCTTGACAATAATTGTTCTGCATCCGCTACACCATTAAAACAAATCAGTATCGGAATACGAATCAAATTCTCATGATATCCCAATTGCTCTGACAGCACAGTTATTTTATTCTTATCTTTGTCGTGTCCGTAAAGCAGATAGTTTAAAAACTGCTCTTTCTTGTTCTTTCTCTGGAGAAGTGTTTCTTTATACATTTCGTATTCCAGCATCGTTTCCATCGACATTTTAATCACAAGGGCAATCGGCTTAACCTGCGCCGGTTTGCCGGTAATCCCAATCACACCGACCTTTTTCTTATTATAATGAAAGACTATGTTTACTCCGCTTTTAACACCCAGAAAATTATCGTCTTCCTCCACAATAACAATGTCCTCATCGCTTTTAATAATGCGATAAGCAATTTCATGAAAAGATCCTATCCGATCCTTATCCTTGCTGGCTATTATAATGCCCTTATGATCCATGATATTGACATTATAATCCGTATATTCCGATACATTCTCAATAAATTTTTTGGCAATCATTACATCAAACATTTGCACCCTCATTTTATTGACGATAGGCCAACACCTTAAAATTCATTATTTCAAACGATAGAAAAAATTTTTTCCTTGATTTTAATAGTCACTCATCAAAATTCTTGCTTGATTCAATGTCTGTTCAAAATACCAATCGGGGGAATGGTCATTTCTTGATATGACCTCCATGGAACAAATTGAAACACTACCTAAATATCCATTCATTTGGAAGTCTTGCAATAAACTAAAAACATCCACTAAACTCAAATCTTCATCTTCTGTACCGAACAGGGGATGTTTGTCGCCATAAAGAGGTGAAGTTTTTACCCTGCTGACTGAATTCGCTATGTGAATGTGATGTATCCAGGGTAATAACTCTTCTACGGTTGATCTGATATCCATTCCCAGCTGCATTGCATGGCTGAAATCATAAGTAATACCAAAATTTATTCCGGTTAGTTTTTTACAAAGCAGCTTTAAGGTTTCAAAATCTCCCAACGCAAGATATGGTTCTCCATGATTATTAAAGAATTCCAGCGAGATTTCCGGTATGGTAGTTTTATAATTCTTGATGTCGCTAAGCTCCTGTATAGATTTTACGGACTGCTGTACCATCAGCTCCCTATCTTCCTCCTGCCATACAGGACCGCTTAGAATCAGTACCTTATCAGCGCCCAATGTAATTGCTCTTTCTATCAGCTCTCTGCAATAATCCACACCGCTTGTTCTGACTGCCTCATCTCTTGAGGAAATATCGATCTGTCCGCTTTTCATCGGATATCCAGCTAAAAATACGGAATACAAATCCAACTCTTTGATTAAGTCGCGGATTTGTTTATAATCCTCTTTGGAGCCTTCGAAATAATATTCCACAGCGTTAAAGAAGCCAGTACGAGCTGTCTGCTTTATTACCTCGACTAATTTATCCTTATCAAACATTGCCTCCGGATAGATAGCAGTCAAACATATTCCTTTTCTCATCATAGGACGATCCCCTTATTGGTTTTCTGTGATTCTAATATAGCCAGGGAAACATCTAATACCTTCCGACCAACCACCGCATCACAGACAGGATTCACTCCGGATAAAACACATTCTGCAAAATATCTGTTTTCTTCGTAATAAGCAGTTCCTTCTGTAAAAATATCACTAAGCGGAACTATTTTCTCAAACGAATCCTGATTCGTCTTTACCCTTAACTCCGTAAAATCCCAGATATCATGCCCCTGTAACATTGCACTGCCCTTTGTACCGATAATTCCTCTTATATTAAAATTAATATGTGAGCTCCAGCTTGCCGATATTGACCCGATCGCGCCGCTTGAAAAAGCCATGGTCACATTGGAGTTGTTATCAAAGTCCGGAAGTGATGATACCGTCCCTTTTATATTTGCCTTTACATTTTTGATATCTCCGGCAAAAGACTGCAGAAAGTCTATATCGTGGGAAAGTGATTCTATGCTCATGCCGCATACATAATCGGGATTCGTACGCCAACTGTCACTTAAATGTCCGCTAAATCCCGGTCCCGAGCCGATCCGAAAACTGAAAATATTGATTATGTCTCCCAACTCACCGGATTTGAACAGATCCATCAACAATTGATATCCTTTACGAAAACGTTGTGTAAATGCTACCATAACCTGACAACCGGTTTCCCTGGCATATTCTTCTATCGCTATTGCATCTTCTTTCTTTGCAGCAACCGGCTTTTCGATAAATACGGGTTTTCCAGCTGACATCACTTTTCTTACATAGTCAACACGCTTAAGCGGAGGTGTCAGCAGATGAACCATATCTACATTAGGAAGTATCTCATCAAGATTGTCTACTCCGCGAGAACCGTATTTTACTGCCAGCTCTTCAGCTTTGTTTTTATCAATATCATAGATACCGGCAATTTCAATGCCCAGGCGCTTTAAGGCATTACAATGCTGTATCGCAATTCCTCCTGCTCCTATCATTAATGTTTTCATAATAATCTCCATTCTGCCGTGACCCGCGATTTCATAATTGAAAAATTTCGTTTTTCAATATGGGCATCAGCACAATATTTACAAAGTAAATTATAAATAATTCACTTTTGAAACTTCTTTTCCGACGATTATTCTTCAAGCTCTGAAAATAAAGTAATCGGCTTTTTCCAATCGTTTATACAAAAATCGACACTTTCGCCAGATTCTCCGATCTCAGGGGAAAGCTCTACGGACATATATCCCGAATAACCTTTTTCCAGCAATCGCCTGACTACTTTTGAAATATCCGTAGTACCTTCACCGAACCGGCAAAATTTCTTAATTCCAAAACCATTATTTTCTTTTAAATGAATGTGATTTATCTTATCCGAAAATCGATCAATCATGCGATCCATACTTACCCCTGCAGCATCAAAATGACCGGTGTCAATACAAATACCAATATAGTCGGATTGAACGGCCTGAAAAATACGCTGATAATCTTCCTCATTCTCCAGAACATTATTACAATGATTTTCCAGACACAACAGGACGTCCGCTTCCTTTGCTACGGGAGCCAGGATCTTAAGCTCTTCTATCACCGCTTCAAGACCACCGGCAGAATTTCTTTCCATGCAGGAAGCAACAACCCTGCGACATCCTAATTCTGCTGCTGCTTCAATTGCCCGCATTTTATGACACACATTGGCAGTCAGCAAATCGTTACTACCTCCGCCAAAAGCAGTAACATGCAAAGATACCGGTATCAAATCTGCAATTTCGCATCTTCTTTTTAACTCTCTCATTTTTGATGGAGTTAGAGTCTTTGGATACCAGCAGTTGAATTCAACTCTTTTATAACCTGCTTTACCTGCAAAGGCAAAGGTCTTTACAAAGTCATTATTACCGAATCCATCAAAAGTCAGGGAGGAAACAGCCATTTTCAACATATAAATCTCCATTCCATCAAATGCCCTTTTAACTCTATCCTTTGATACCTGTTGTCGCTATACCCTCAACCAAATATTTCTGGAAGAAGATAAACAATACAATAACCGGTATTAAGGATAAGGTTGACATGGCAAACATTGCACCGAAGGCACTTTTCGCAGTCGCATCAACAAACAAACGTAGTCCCAGTGTTACTGTGTATTTGGGAGCCTCTCTTAAGTAAATTATCTGTGTAAAGAAATCATTCCATGACCAGATAAATGTAAATATAATCGTAGTAATCATTGCTGGCTTACATAACGGAAGAAGCACCTTCAGGAATATCTTATATTTATTGCAGCCGTCAATGACTGCCGCCTCGTCCAACTCTCTGGGCAAACCTCGAAAGAACTGTATAAATAAAAATACAAAAAATCCGTCAGTTGCTAATAATTTTGGAAGAATCAGCGGTATAATCGTATTATTAAATCCTAATTTTGTAAAATAAACATATTGAGGTACTATTGTAGCATGCTGAGGTACCATCATAGTAACCATCATTAGTGCGAAAAACAAGGCACTGAATTTAAATTCAAGTCTAGCAAAAGCATAGGCGGCTAAGGAACAGGACATCACGTTTCCAACAACACAAAGTGATGAAATGATGATAGAGTTCATAAAATAAGTAGTAAAAGTAGTTGCTCCATTCGAATTCCAGCCAATTTTATAATTTTCCAGTGTAAATTGCTTTGGAATCAGTCCAACATTTGTAAAAATTGTTCCTTCCGGTTTAAAGGAGCTTGCTACCATCCAAATCAAAGGATATAACATTATCAAAGCCCCACTTACTAATAATATAAAACGAATATATTTTCTTGCGTTTTCATGTTTTAACATCAGTTAACCCCCTTTACTCGTAATGAACATGTTTGTCTGACATCTTAAAGGCTATAACCGTAAACACACTGACCATAATTACTAAAATCCAGGAGAGAGCAGATGCATATCCCATACGCATCTTGCCGAAGCCTTCATTATAAATGTGCAGGGTATATACCAACATATTGTCCATGACACCGCCAGCACCTTTGCTACCGCCGCTTATTACAAAAGCTTCGGTAAACACCTTAAATGCACTGATGATCTGCATTACCACATTATAAAAGATAATTGGTGATAATAAGGGAAGTATAATTTTTGTTATCTGTCTAAACCTGCCTGCTCCATCGATGGATGCTGCCTCAATATAGGAAGCCGGTATCTGTTTAATACCTGCCAGAAAAATAATCATAGGAGAGCCAAATTGCCATACACGAAGTATTACTAAAGTTCCGAGTCCATATTTCGGATCAGCAATCCAGCTGATTTTGGACATCTCTTCTAGGCCTATTGCACTTAATAGCATATTGAAGATACCTTCCGAACCAAATATTTGTCTCCATAAGATAGACACTGCCACACTGCCGCCCAGAAGGGAGGGTATATAAAAGGCTGCTCGTATTCCTGAGAGAAAAGGCACTGGCTTATTAAGCAGAAATGCAAGGCATAAAGAAGCAAAAATCTGTAACGGCACCGAAATAAATACGTAAAGCAGAGTAACTTTTACTGCATTCCTAAAATGATAATCCATCGTAAACATCTTGATATAATTTTTAAATCCGATAAGCTTCGGTGTTGATAACATATTATAATCCGTGAATGAATAATAAAGAGACATAACTAATGGAATGAGCGTCAGTAGAAGGAAGCCAATCATCCATGGTATGAGGAATACATATCCTGCATGTTTATTCAAAAATTTATTCAAAATCAGCACCTCTTTTTCTTGTTATGAAATTTTTCATAATCCACAACTACATATTGAATATCATAAATTAAAAGCAGATTGTGCATTTTATGTTGGTGAAGGAGTGATACATAGCATATTTATTATGTACCACTCCTTCACCTTTCTTGTTTTACATGGCAGTAAAGCAATTGTTGAATATTTAGTACTGCGTCTGTCCGTTCAAATTATTGGTTCTCACTGATTACATCATTGGCACAACCGATAATATATTCGGCTGCCTTATCCGCGCTCATAGAATCTGTAGCTACCTGCTGTGCAACACTTGCAATTTCATTCTGTATCGCCCATACACCAGGTTCTTTTGCTTTGAACGGAAGGGTATTTTTAGCAACCATATTTACATAATTAGTAGCCTTTACATTGCTAGGATCAGCTGTTTTGCTCAGCAAATCCTGAATTGCCAGGGAACCCGGAACACCAAGTTCTTGATTGAATATTTTCTGAGCTTCCTCGTTATTTGCAAAGAAGTCGATGTACTTAGCTGCTAAATCCTTCACCTTAGAAGTTTCAGAGATACCAAATGAGGATGTAATAAGAAGATCTCCATGTTCGTTATCTGCACCCTTAGCAATCGGTACCTTCCTTAAAACGATCTCATCCTTTGTAGCACCCTGATAGGTCTTAATCTGATTTGCATTTGCAAAATAGAAAAGTACATTACGTTTTACAAACGGTCCTTCTTCCCATGCCTTCTGTTCCCACTCCTGAGTCTTGGTAACAGGAGCAATTGCGCCTGATTTACGTAATCTGTTACCCAAGGAATACCAACCACTCATGGTTTCTTTTGAAGGAGCAAACTTGCCGTCGGCACCTACCCATTCAACGCCTGCAGGTGTATGCTGTCTTATCCATACCCATATTAAATCGTTGTTTGTGTAGAAATCCATACAGGAGTATGTATCCTTCGGTAATTTCTTCTGCGCATCATTTAAGAATTTTTCAAAATCTTCCCAAGATATATCCTCATCTTCACCCCAGAGCTTTAAGCCCAGTTCATCACAAAGTGTCTTATTTACATACATTGTCTGAGCTGTGATACCTAATGTAACCATGTACAGATTGTTATTATAATTACCGGTTGAAACCAGATCCTGATTCCAATCTTTAAGATTTATCGCACCAGAATCAACATAAGAATTGAGAGGTGCTAAAACATTCTTTGAAGCATATTCGCCAATCTGATTTGACTGGAACTGAACAACATCCGGTGCGGTTCCGCTTGCATATGCGGTTGATACAGCTGTCCAGTAGTCATTCCAGCCGGGGCTTTCAGTTACAATTTCTACATTTGGATTTTCTTTCATGAATAAATCATTAATCTGAAAATACAGCTTGTCACGCTCTGTATTACCCCACCATGTAACACGTAATGTCTGTTTTTCACCGCTTGCGGCGTCATCAGATTTCTCGGGAGCTGAAGTTGCGTTTGAACTGTTGGAATCAGCAGCGTCATTTTTTTCGTCTTTCTTTGATCCGCACGCAGTTAACAATGATACTACCATGCAGCAAACTAATAAAAGAGCTGAAATTTTTCTAAATTTTTTCATATGTCCTCCTTCATTCGGACTGTATTTTTTTATTTCTCTTTTGCTGTCCGTTACGCAAAAGAATTTTTTATGTAATTATTAACATTACATTGCCCATAAAATAACAAAACCTTCAATTTATTTATCTTCTTCTCCACGAGCTAATTTCACATGTGAGTCAGCCATTTCATAACCGGCTGCCTGGGCACATGCTGTATTTAAGTCAAGTGCCGTTACCGCTGCAGCTGTAATCTCTGCAAGTCTCATTACATTCTTGTTATCATCAATGCTCTTACCAAACTCACCGCATCCGATCATCCTTAATGCTTCTTTCGCCGTTCCGAACATTGTGCCGCCACCGATTGTCGCCAGCTCCATGCAAGGAAGACTAACCATGAAATGAAGTCCGTCATCCTTTGCATCTGCCTGTACAAAGCAGCTTGCAGATGTGATGACATGTGCCATATCCTGACCGGTTGCTGCATATACCGCAGCTAAAGCATTGGCAGCATTTACGTTGAAGCCGCTGAGTGTTCCGCTTAATGAAGAGCCCAGATAACATTTATGGAATACGATTTTTTCTACGCTTCTCGGATTAACGCCTGCTTTAAATACAGACTTTAAAACTTCTGTTGGTATGAATACCTCGGTCTCAACAGCCTTACCACGATTATTCAGTACATTGATATGGTTGTTTTTCTTATCGGTACAGAGATTGCTGCTGATGGTAATCAGACGCCATTCCGGTAATTTAGCCAGTAATGCTCTTACAATATCAGCAGAAGCTTTTGTAACACCGTTCATACCCATCGCATCACCGGTCTTAAATATCATACGCAGGAACACCTTTGTACCCAGTTGATAAGGATCAATTTTCTCAAGTCTTACAAAAGGATCTTTGCAGTGGGATCCAAGTTCTTTCAAGAACTCCATATCCGTCTGAACCTGCTCGCATAAACGGCGGCCTTCATAAATATCGGGAGCTTCAATTAAAGGAGCACGCGTCATTCCGTCAAAATGTACCATCGTATGTAAACCGCCGGCCATATTAATCGCTTTCATACCTCTTTGAACACCCGCGATCAAAGCAGCTTCATTGGTAGCCATTGGTACATATATCTTTTCATTTACATATTGTCCGTTAATTTGAATCGGGCCCGCAAAGCCCATAGGCAGTGTAGCTGCACCGATTTTTCCTTCAATACCTGACAGAATTCTCTCTCCGCCTACCAATGAACAGTTATCAATTCTGGTATTCTTAATCTGCGGGAGTGATACTCCTGTTACATCTTCAATCATTTCACAACGGATCACTGCGGCATCATTACATGCTTCCTTTACCATTGTTGCATCCGATTTATAGATTTCTTCAAAAATGACTGTTTCCAGATGCTGTGTCTTAATCTTTCCGCTGACATAACGTTCTTTAATGCCTTGCATTTTCTCTTCCATTGTGCACCTCCTAATTGCATTTCTGATATAATAACGTACTCAGAGTCTGCGCATACTTACCAGCCTCAATGATTTTATTCAGATCGATACCGGTTTCTATGCCCATACGATGAAACATTTCAACCAGAACTTCCGTCTGGCAGTTTCCTTTTGCTCCCGGAGCATAAGGACATCCTCCCAGGCCACCCGCAGCTCCGTCAAATATAGTAATTCCTGCCTGAAGTGATGCCAGATTGTTAGCAAATTCCAATCCGTTGAACTTATGATAATGAACGGCTAATTTTGCTTTTGTCAGCTTCTCTTTAATCATTTTCGGTATCTCATAGGCTGAAATAGGATTTGCCATACCGGTTGTATCTCCGAGTGAGATCTCATAGGAACCGAAACTCTCCAGTGCAAGTGCTATTTCCAGTGCCCTTTCCGGTGATTCCGGACCTTCGATCGGACAACCGAATACGGTTGCTATATAGGAACGAACCTTTACTCCCTGCTTTGCGGCAATCTGATTCATTTCTTCTATCTGTTTTAATGTTTCGCTAACTGTATGGTTTAAATTTTCATGATTATGACTTTCGCTTGTGCTGCAAATAGTAACAACTTCCTTCAAGCCACAATCGAGTGCACGTTCAAAACCCTTCATATTAGGAACCAGTGCATTATAGGAGATGCCTTCCTTTGGTTCAATTGCATCTACAATTTCCTTTGCGTCCGCCATCTGCGGTACCCATTTAGGATGTACGAAAGAGGTTAATTCAATTCTTTTGCAACCGGCATCCTCAAGCATATGAATCAACTTTAACTTTTTCTCTGTGGGGACAAATACCGGTTCCGGCTGTAAGCCGTCTCTCGGTGCCACTTCAAAAATTGAAACCTCTTTTGGAAATTCATTGAAATTTAACATTTTTATTCCTCCTCTTAACGCTTACGGCTATTATGGTATCATAACTGCCCTTCCGTTAATGTCATTGAATATATCCAGTGCTTTATTATAATCCGTCAATGGCATAACACTGCCTACATAGCCTGATAAATCAATCTTGTTGTTTTTCAGCATTGACATCAAGAGCTCCCATGTATTGTACATGTGTCTCCCGAATATTCCAGTGATCTTCAGCTCTCTGTAAACTACTCTGTACATATAATCCGGAATCGTAAGTTCAGCTCCAACCATTCCTACATGCACAAGCTGTCCGGCTGTTGCCAGAGCATCTATGGCCTGATTAATCACTCTGTTATTCCCGGTAAAATCAACGATGCACTGGACACCAATACCATCTGTTTCTTCTTTCACGCGGGCAACAAAATCTTCTTTCATGCCATTGATTGCAACATCCGCTCCGCGGGTAAGGCTGTAATTTAATCTGCTGTCATTGACATCTAGGGAAAATACCTTAACAGCACCCAATGCTTTTGCCAGTTCACATGCCATCAGACCAATGGTACCAACTCCAAGTATAGCAACTGTCTTGCCGCTTGGATTCGCTTTCTGTAAGCTGTGCAATGCAGTTCCCAGAGGTTCTAACAGCGACATCTGAACATAGTCAGCATCCTTATCTAGCTTTATCGCCGATATTTCAGGTAACCGAATATATTCTGCAAAACAGCCGTCAACATTTCTTCCGAGAACACCCATCTGATTGGTACAGATATGGCTGTTGCCCGTTCTGCACTCATGGCAGTAACCACAGGGAATATGGGTTTCGCCCGCCACTTTATCACCCGGTATAAAATTCTTAACTAGGCTGCCAATTTTTACAACTTCACCAGCAAACTCATGTCCCAGGGTAAAAGGAGTTTTTAAATTAGCAACAAGCGATGACCATTCAAAGACCTCAACATCAGATTTGCACATTGCAGTCGCTTTTATTTTAACCAGCAAATCATGTTCACCGATTTCAGGAATCGGAACCTCTACGAATTCCGCTCCGGGACCGGCTTTTGTTTTTCTTAATGCCTGCATCATATGCCTCCGTTAATTAAAATTTGTTCTATATAAAAGTTTTTTCTCTGGAACTTCAAACTGCGCAGTTAATATC
>JAEWMT010000087.1 GCA_023393095.1 Bacillota bacterium | reverse complement strand
TGATAAGATTGGTGTATATGCCGAAATGGGTATATTAGCTCCAATTACAGATTTTATATCAAAAGATGTGTTTCAAGATTATATGGATGTTACCGTATCAGCAGCTACATATAAAAATCAAATTTATCAACTTCCGATTTATTATGAAACCTTACTCTTTATGTATAATAAAGCTTTGATGAGTAAATCGGATGTTCCGCAAACAACCGAAGCGCTTTATTCTTATATGAAAGAGAAGACTAAGGGAGATCATTATGGTTTTGTAGAGCAGCATAGCACAGCATACTACAGTGTTCCGTGGCTGCATGCATTTGGAGGATACATTATTAATGATGCGGGAGAGATCGGTCTTTCTACACCGGAAACGATCAAAGCCTTAACTTATCATAAAAAGTTTATTAAATATATGCCCGGTGAAAGTGATTATAATACGATTAATATTTTATTTATGGATGGGAAGGCAGATTCTATTATTGGAGGACCATGGTTAGTTCCTAGTGCTAGAAAACGTGGTATCGACCTTGGTTTTGCACCGATGCCTGTAGTAGACGAAACTGGAAAAGTATTAGCTCCTTATTCAGGAACACAGGGAATACAAGTTCTAAAGGTAGCAGAAAAGACAAAAAAAGATGCAATCACTAAGATATTAATGCAGCTTACCAGTCCGGAGATCGGAATAGCCATGGCAAACGCAAGTGGCTGCGCTCCAGCAAATAAACTAAGCTATGAAAATGAAAGTGTGAAACAGGATGAAATGGTTATGATGATGAAAACGACCGCTGAAAAAGCGATTCCTATGCCTAATATTCCGCAGATGGATGTTTGCTGGAATGTAACCGGAGATATGTTGACTGGAATCAACATGAGTAATGGGAATCCAGAAAAGGAAGCAAAAAAGGCTTCTAAGAAGGCAGCTGAATTAATTGCCGCTATGCAGTAAGCGAATCGATTTACATGAAAGAAGTAATATGTGATTATAGGTAATTGCGAAACTATATAGTCTTTGTAATTGTATACACAACAAATACTATTTCTTCGCTCCAACGCTTCCTTCGGGCTTAACTTCCGCTCCAAAATAGTATTTGCTGTGTATACAATATCTGTAATTTATGAGTCTCGCAATTACCTAAAATGTGATTAGAAAGCGGGGTGTTAAATGAAGAAGAAAAAATGTAATCTAAAACCATACATTTATTCGCTTCCATCCTTAATCATAATAACAACGATTGTTATATTTCCAATCCTTTATACCGGTTATATATCGCTGACCAACATGAACGTATATCATTGGTTTCACTATAAAGTGATTGGTCTGATTAATTATAAAAAAGCATTATGGATAGCAGATTCAGGATTTTTCAGGTCTTTCATTATTACTGTATTATGGACAGCATTGAATATCATATTACAGCTACTCATCGCATTTATATTAGCTATGCTACTAAATACTAAGAAGCTTAAGTTTCGTAGCTTCTATAAAACAATACTTATGTTTCCGTGGGCAATGCCTGGTTATGTTTCGATCCTTCTTTGGAAAACAGGCATGTTTAATTCTAAGTTTGGACTATTAAATCAGTGGCTTGATCAACTAGGTCTTGACCCGGTGAGATGGCTTAGCAATGATACTACTGCATTTTTATGCTGTACGGCTGTGAATTTATGGCTCGCGCTACCCTTTATGATAATGATTATTGATGGAGCTCTCCAAAGTGTAGATCAGGCATATTATGAGAGTGCAGTGATTGAGGGTGCCGGATGGTTCGTCAAAGCATATCGCATCACAATTCCTTGTATCCGCCACGTCATTGCTCCGGCTGTTATTATTACAATTTTTACAACGTTTAAACAATTTGATATTATCTATCTTCTTACGCAACAAGCAGGAGCAAAGACAGGAGCAAATATCCATACGGTGTTAACCTATGCTTATGAAAACGCCTTTATAACGAATAACTATGGATTTAGCTCTGCGATTTCAGTTTTAATATTCATAATCCTTATAGTATTTACGCTGTTTACCAGAAAGGAACTTAAGGGAGAATGAGCAGAAAGAAAAGAGAAATGATAAAACTATCGTTTGTAAATATCATATTAATTGTTGTATGCGTTCTTTGCATGATTCCGATTTTATATGCGTTTACGGTTTCCATTAGTGCACATAACAGTCTGATTAGTTCTAATTTCAGATTTCTTCCGAAGGAGGTTACCTTTAACAATTATAAAGCGGTATTGTTTGATAAACCGGTATTATTATGGTTAAAAAATAGTGTGTTTCTTGCCCTTTTAACCGTAGTTGTGTCCTTATCCTTTGCAATTCCTGCTGCATATGCCTTTTCAAGGTTTCGATTTCCGGGGAAGAAGACAATTCTGTACCTATTAATTATATTGAATGCATTTCCACAAATTTTATCAATGCTTGCAATTTATAAATTACTTAGCTCCATAGGGCAGACGGATTCAAAGCTAGGCCTTGTCATCATCTATGTTGGTACCATGTCAATCTTTGGCTTATGGAATATGAAGGGGTACTTTGATACGATTCCAATTGAAATAGAAGAGGCTGCGCAAATGGATGGAGCAAATGATTTGCAGTTAGTGACTAAAATAATTCTTCCGCTAGCAAAGCCTTCCATCATTGTAACCTTAATTATGATTTTAATCTTTGTATGGAATGAATATATCTTTGCGATAACCTTTTTGACAGGAACAGAAAAATATACTCTGGCAGCAGGCCTTTATTCCTTACAGGCAACTGAAATGTCTGGTAATTGGCCTATATTTGCAGCTGCATCACTTCTGATTTCCTTACCGATCTTATTTATCTTTTTTAAATTTCAAAAGCATATGGTCTCAGGACTCACAGTTGGTGGCGTGAAGGGATAAAAGCGAGCCAATAGGTAATGAAAAAATGAGATAATAAATAAACGCAATTATGGAGGTAGAAATGAAGCGAGAGGCAATATTACATATACCGATGTCAAACTATGCTCATGGTATTGATGAGACTCATGTATTATTTCGACTTCGCTGTGCAAGGGGCGATCTGAAAGGATGCTGCTTGTACTATGGTGACAGAGCTTGCAGATTAACACCTGTAATATTTTCGAAAGTTGATATGCAGATCATAGCGAGTGATGAGTATTTTGACTACTATGAGGTGATTTTAGATACCCCTTACACAAGAATATGCTATTATTTTGAGCTGGATGACGGAACAGAGACAATCCTTTACTATTCTGATCTGTTTTGTAAGCAAAATGTGGAGGAGCGTTCAGAATATTATCAATTTCCTTATAACCGAAGGGAAGATATCGCAGATATACCGGATTGGACTAAGGATGCTATTATCTATAATATATTCCCTGACAGTTTTGCAACCTCGAAACAATCCATCCGTAATGAAGAACGAGAAGAGGAATATCAAGGTCATATTGTTAAAAGTAAAAGAGGGGGCACGATTCAGGGTATAGCGGATAATCTTGATTATCTATTAAAGCTTGGAATAAATTGTATCTATATTAATCCTTTCTTTGTTGCGGGTGAGTATCATAAGTATGACGTGATCGATTATTTTCATGTAGATCCTTGCTTTGGAAGCGATGATGATTTCAAATTCTTAGTTGATCTTTGTCACAATTGTAATATACGAGTAATTATTGATGGGGTATTTAATCATTGTGGCTGGAACTTCTTTGCTTTTAATGATGTGCTTGAGAAAGGGAAGGAAAGCAGTTATTGGGATTGGTTTTATCGTTTGAATGACCCGGTAATAAAGCCTGACAATATGGAGGATATACCGAATTATGAATGTTTTGCTTATGAGCGTCTGATGCCAAAGCTCAATACATCAAGTCCGGAGGTGATAGAGTATTTTCTGAAAGTATGCAGACATTGGCTTACTGAATTTGATGTTGACGGCTGGCGGCTTGATGTAGCCAGTGAAGTGAATGATGATTTTTGGAAAGCATTTCGTAAAGCAGCGAAGGAAGTAAAGCCGGATTGCTTTCTAATCGGTGAGGTATGGGAGAATGCTGCGCATTGGCTAAGAGGGGATCAGTTTGATTCCTCAATGAATTATGATTTTCGCAAGTATTGCAAGGAGTTTTTTGCACAGGGTGAAATTAGTTCCTTTGAATTTGATGCCAGAGTTACCCTCATGAGGATGAGATATCATAAGAATATGCTTTACGGACAGCTAAATCTTTTGGATAGCCATGATGTTCCAAGATTTCTATCCTACTGTAAGAGTAATTTAGAACGCTTTAAACTAGCAATCCTCTTTCAGATGACCTTTATCGGTCCGCCCTCCATTTTCTATGGTGATGAACAACAAATTACAGGTATGAAAGAAGATGAATATCGTAGCTCTATGAAATGGAATGAAGAGAATGAGATGTTTTCCTTTTATAAAGCAGCGATTTTTCTTAGAAAGAAATTGAAAGCTCTTACCAGAGGGGATTATCGCACAATCTATGCAGACAAAGATAGCAGCCTCTATATATATGAACGGTTTCTAGATGATGAGCATATCATCATCGCATTGAATGCAGGTAATACTCCGGTACCGTTTACGATAACTTTAGAGGATAAGATGTTAATCTGGCAGTCCGGTTATAATGATTCGACGCTGTCTGCATTAGGTTTTGTATTATTAAAAAGTACAATTACCTAAAATGATTAGGGTGTCAAAAGTCAGAAATTAATTAGATTAATGAATATTTGTGTATATATATTAAGATGGCGAAGACCGGCTCAAGCGAACTTTGCATAAAAACTTTATATACAGTTAATTTCGCTTGAAGGTAAGGCGAGTCCAGATAAATATATATGCACAAATATTCATATCACTACATAAATTTGACTTTTGACACTCTAATCCCAAAAAAGGAGGAGCGAAATGGCAGTTACCATTAAGGATGTAGCCAAAGAAGCCGGTGTATCAACGGCAACCGTATCAAAGGTCATTAATAAAGTACCTTCCATTTCAGAGGCTACGACGGAGAAGATCAATAAGATAATGAAGGAGATGAATTATCATCCTAATCTTCGTGCGCAGAATTTTGCTAGAAAATCTACAAGAAACATTTTTTTTATTACAAATTTCGAACGTAATACTGCTTTTTTAAACCCTCATATGTTTGAGATTATGTCGGGACTACAATACCTATTAAACAATAAAAATTATACCTTAAGTATCTTAAGTGTTAACATGGCAGATGAGATGGAAGTGTTAGACCGTATTATATCACAAAATAGCGCAGATGGAATCGTCATTCATGCCTCTGTAATTACAAAGGAGATGTCCTTGCGAATCTATAAAGCAGGCTTTCCGCATGTGATTATCGGATGCCCAAACTTTGAGACGCAGCTGTGTTGGATTGATAATAATAATTATCTTTCCGGAGAAATTGCAGCAAATCATCTATTGGAGCAGGGATATCATGCGATATCCTTTGTCGGAGGCATGGAGGGCGATATGATTTCAACTCATCGTCTGCAGGGGGCGATTACCGCCTTATCGGATAAGAAACTAAAAATGAATGAAGCCTTTATTAAGCGTGGAGAATCTATAAAGCAGGACGGATTTCGTATGATGGAAGAGTTATTATCTCTAAAACAGGTTCCTGACGCTGTAATTTGTGCAAATAACCATATTGCTTTAGGAGCCCTGAAGGCGATTACAAAGCACAATTATAAAATTCCAAAAGAAATTGGTGTGATATCCTTTGATGATTACCCTTTTTCACAGATCACAGACCCTCTTCTTACTGTAGTAAATATTGATGTATATGATATGGGATTGCAGGCCGGTAAATTGATCTTATCAAAAATAAAGAAGCCAAATCTTCAAGTACAATCTTATACTACCTTACCATGCCTAATTGTCAGGGAATCTACAAAAAGGCGTTAATAAACGTTTATGATTCACAGTTGATGCTATGTCATTTAAACGTTACATTATTGGAGGTTATTGTATCCGAGAGCTAAGCCGGTTTGAATAGTAATAATTATCGTTATGACAAGGTAAGCGGTTACCTAAGATCCGATTGACTGTCCCACAATTAGGTGCTAATATAAGGCTACAATATAATTTACATAAAATGGAAACAGATCCAAACTGAATATGAACCACATAACTGCCAATCATAACTTTAATAACCTCATTATCATAACGCTCAAGGAATAGAAACCATGAAACGATGATTTGTAAAGAGAGGAAGATGATTATGAAGAAGAATAGTATTTTTACAAAAGGCAGAGGTTTAATTTTATTAACCGCTATTTTACTAGCATGTGTTCTAATCATTCAACTTAATGGGACGAATGCGGATGCTTCCATTGCAGCGAAGTCACCGGTCAATTCCCATGATGTAATCTACCAGATTATAACGGACCGATTTTACGATGGAGATAGTAGCAACAATATTCCAAGCGGTTTTGGCAGCAGTTTGTTTGACGGAACAGGGAATGATTTAAAGCTTTACCAAGGCGGAGACTGGCAGGGTGTTATAAGCAAGATACCATATTTGAAAAATATGGGTATTACGACAGTTTGGATTTCTGCTCCATATGAAAACCGAGACGATGCTATTATTGACTACAAGAGTGGAGGCTACGATACCTGGACAAGTTTCCATGGATATCATGTAAGAAATTATTTTGCGACAAATAAACACTTTGGAACTTTAAATAAATTCAAAGAATTACGTGATGCATTACATCAAAATGATATGAAGCTTGTTATTGATTTTGTTACAAATCATACAAGTAGATGGCAGAACCCAACGAATAATTATTCTGCAGAGGATGGTAAATTGTATGAGCCGGATAAGCTACCTTCAGGGGAATATGCCCTTGATGCAAATGGAGAACCATATGATTATAACAAGGATGGTAAGGTTGAAAATCTATTAGCGAATCCAAATAATGATATAAATGGTTGGTTCCATGATTTGGGAGATCGTGCAAGTGATACCAGTAAATTTGGATATCGTCATAAAGATCTAGGTTCTTTAGCAGATTTTTCACAGGAAAATGGTTCGGTAGTTAGCTACTTGGAAAAAGCCACGAAATACTGGGCAGATCTTGGAATTGACGGGTTACGTCATGATGCCACCCTGCATATGAATCCTGCCTTTGTAAAAGGATTAAAGGATATGGTTGATTCTCAATCTACCATAACACATTTTGGTGAATTCTTTATCGGAAGACCGGATCCTAAATACAGTGAATATACCAGTTTTCCAGCAAGAACAGGTGTAAATAACCTTGATTTTGAATTTTATCGTACAGCAAGCACAGCCTTTGGTAATTTTTCAACAACTATGAGTAACTTCGGGGATATGTTACTTTATACCGCCAATGACTATGAATATGAAAATCAGGCAGTTACCTTCCTTGATAACCATGATGTAACCAGATTTGGATATACACAAAGAAACCAGAAGCCTTACAATGCGGCATTGGCTGTACTTTTGACCTCTCGTGGTATACCGAATATATATTACGGAACCGAGCAATACATTGTTCCATCTG
Organism: Bacillota bacterium; assembly: GCA_023393095.1. Classification (GTDB taxonomy): domain Bacteria; phylum Bacillota; class Clostridia; order Lachnospirales; family Lachnospiraceae; genus Mobilitalea. Next base: position 36,754 of record JAEWMT010000087.1, on the reverse strand, counting down.
ATGGCAGTGATGTTGCTGGCCGCGTATTTATGCAGAAGAATGGTGGTTTTAGTACCTCAACAACGGCATATCATTTGATTGGTGATTTATCAGCTCTTAGAAAGGCTAATGATGCTGTTGCTTTTGGTCAGACAACAATTTTATATAGCTCTGATAACGTATTAGTATATCAGAGAAAGTTTTATAATAATGTTGTAGTCGTTGCTGTAAATCGTCAGCCAGATATATCCTATACTGTTCCGACGATCTCAACAGATCTTCCGGTAGGAACCTATCCTGATTACGTCGATGGTCTTTTATATGGTGATCCGGTTACTGTTACAAATAACAGTGGAAATAAGATATCCTCCTTCGTACTTGATGGTGGAGAAGTAAGTATCTGGCAGTATGATACGAATACCAGCGGTGCCACTCCTATGATAGGTGATGTCATCTCAACCATGGGCAGAGTGGGAAATAAAGTTTATATCTATGGTGATGGACTTAGTGGAACACCGGTTGTTAAGTTTGGTAATGTAACTGCCACTGTGATATCTGCTACGAATGATCAGATTATCACCACCGTTCCGGCAGGAGTAGTTGCAGGAAACAACAATATAACCGTTACAAAAGGTTCCAATGTAAGTAATACCTTTGTCTATAAGGTATTATCAGGGGATCAGAATCAGGTTATCTTCCATGTCAATGCGTCTACGAATACTGGTGAAAATATTTATGTAGTAGGCAGTATACCGGAGCTTGGTTCCTGGGATACGAGCAATTGCACAGAGGCTATGATGTGTCCGAATTATCCGGCGTGGTTCTTGCCGGTCAGTGTTCCGGCAGGTACGAGCTTTCAGTTTAAATTTATTAAAAAGGACGCAAACGGCAATGTAACCTGGGAGAGCTGTAATAACAGGGTAGTAACCTCTGCTTCTGGCAGCAGTGCTACCATGGATGTATACTACAATTGGAATGTGAATTAGATATATAAATAAGTAAGTAAATAGATGAAAACTAGGATATAAAAGTGATGGAAAACAGGAATATTAAAGTAGTTCCCGTGTCAAAGAGAGTTTAATTTAAATTTATATCTTTTCCTTAATAAGGAGATGTAAAAGAGCAAGCCAGCATTAATAGTAATGTTAATGTTGGCTTTGTTTTTTTATGCTTTATCTGATATTCTATGAATTTAGCAATATCCAGAGACTTGTTTTAAAAAAGAGAAAATACTCAAAGTCATAAGTAAGAGGTGAGAAAATACTATGGCTTGTTTATTATGAAGAGACATACAGATAATTTATTGTATAATGCTTGCAAAGCTTAGAATGCAAGTGTTATTGAAGGGTATTGGATGAAATCAGGTTGGAAAATTCTGTGGCATATGATAGAATAATGGCAATAAATCTCGTCCATAAGGTATCTAAACAGATCTAAAAAAAATTTTATCGAAAGTAAAAGTTGGCATCTAGGAATCTAACTACCCAAGTAATAAATAAAGATATTAAATTTCAGAAGTTGGTTGGTAATAAGCATAGACAGAAAGGTGGAATTTAAAATGATAGATCAGAAATTTATTGATTTTACGTTAAATCATGAGATCTTATATACTGTTATTGTAGATTTAGATAAAAAAACTGTGATTTCAAGTGGCTGGAGGCATAAACTACCTTATGATGGGTTGGTAAAATCTTTATTCGATGATGAAGATACGGTTATAAGTGTGAATGATTCTTTAGAAGATCAAATTTTACCTCAGTCTGTGATGCAAGGAGATTTAAACTGTACCTTATGTAAGCCAAAGAAAAATATACTTGTTGGATTATTTTACATTGATAAAAGAGAACCCTTCGAATCTTATGAATTTAGTATTCGGCTAAATGACGAAATAAATTCAATGTTATCGTAAATGCAACAACTTTAACTGGAATATAAAGAAAAGAAATTATTGATTGGAGTTGATTGTATAGTTGAATTAAATAAAGGTAGAATAGATCGATTATTTAAAATTAGGTGGTGAATATTTTGATTATATGTAAGTCGTACATAAATAAACCTGAATCAAAGATAAATAACTTAGAAAAAATCAATGAAGAATGGGATAAATATTTTATTGAAATTGCTGAAAAAAATAGAATTGCACTCCAGACCAACCAGTAAAGATTAAGTTTAAAAAGATATCAGATGAATATATGATAATGGTTTTAGAAACCAATACTCGTTTTACTTGGACTTTGCCTAGTAAGGAATTTTTAATTACATTACTTAATGAAAGTGAAGTGTTTTTCAAAAGTATTACGGAAAGTTTAAGTTTAACAGAAGAGCAATATGGTTTCGAAATAAGTAAAATACGAGAGTTAAAGAAAAAGATTAATTAGAATGTTGGAAATTTACTGTAATAAAGTATAAAACCGATTGTAGAAATTTACAATGAAACGAAAGCTTGTAAGTGATATAGAACTAACTTTATTTAAAAAAGTTGTAAATGCTGCATTGTTAGACAGTTTGTTAGGATTATTTACAGCATGATGAATCATTTGTTATTCAATACCAGAACTTCCCAAGAAACAAGCTATATGATAAAATATTCTTTAATTAGATCACACCGTTGAGGGTTTTTGTTTTAAGTAGGCTAATCTCAATACTACAAAATAATTTAATACAGGAGGATAAAATATGGCACTACTTTACTTACCGTTAAAGGAGGAAGTAGAAAGATTAATACAAGAAAGCAATGGGGAATATGATAAAGCTGACTATATTAAATCTGTTAAGTTATTAGAAGAGGCATGGGATAAATTACCTTATCCAAAAACTATGTGGGATGATAGCTATCATATAACGAAATACATTATTGAAACTTATCTTGCTATAAATGAATTGCAGCAAGCAAAGATGTGGTCAAGTATAATATTTATATGTGATCCTGAAAGGGTAGATAGTGGAGAACGAGAATTTTTGGCAGGGAAAATAGCATTTGAAGCAGGAGATTCTGATAAGGCTAGAGAGTTGTTTTATGTTGCTAAAAATAAATCAGAAGGTAGATGCTTTCAAGGTGAGGATGCAAAATATATAAATTTTATTAAACAATCGGTATAGCAATAGTGTTAGTAACAGTGCGTTTAAGGCATAAGCTTGGAAGACTAATGGGGATAGATGAAAAACTAATTTATATAATGGAAGTTTTCAGGAGGGTCGAATGAACTATCGAGATTATGAAATGAAAAAGAAGGGGCAATTCCAATCAGTAGGTATGTTTGGAAATAATATATATGCATACGAAATTCTAACAGGTTTTTGTTGTGTTCCTGAATATTATCAAATAACAAAGGATGAATTTGATACATTTGAAAAATGGAGTAAAGAACAAATAACTGATATGGGCAAGTTGTCTGAGATACATAGTCGAGGCATACTATGTAGTGGAAATCAAGGTCATTCTGAGATTGATGTTATTGGAAAAGAAGTTCGTTGCCCTGTATGTAATGAAAGTTTTCTGCTTGCTGGTGGAGATATTCCAGATAACATAGATCCATATAAGTGCTGTCCTAATTGCAATTGTAAACCAGAGCCAAAAGGCAATTTAATAGCAGAAATAAAGAAACAATTAATTTTAGCAGAGGTTTTTATAAAAGATTTCGGACAGGAACTTAGTTCTTACTACATAAACCCATGGTCTAAAACAGATATGCATGGATATGTGGAAGTTGGAAATAGATATTATTATTTAAGGGTGAATGAACGTGGAAAAATAATAATTGAATATGAAGTAGATAATGTAAAAGATGCAGCATATTGGATTTTAGTTCATTTAATATATAAAGTTGAATACGAGAAAGCTTGTAATAATCAAAGCAACTATCAAAAGATTGAATCTACTGTTGAGAAGAATATGATGGTATATTTTAATAAAATGGATGAATTTTATAGTAAATGCTTTCTTGTGGGAAGAAACATCTTCAATTTTGATCGAATTTTTGTACAAGATAAATATGTGATTGTAATTGATTATATTCTACAGGAAGGGAAATATAATGTATTTATTATGGACGGAGAGACCACTTGTGCTAAACAGCTTGATTTCTTTACAAAAGAAGAAGCTATAAAATGGGCAAAAAATCGTTTGCAAGAATTTGAATAGAAATAAGCATATTGTAAAGGGAGCCGAACTAGAGGCAACTATTACTATGAATGTTGTATGTTAAAGCCGGAATATACATATGGATGCCTTAGCACTCGTAGTAACCTTTGCAATATAAATTAAATTCAATAAAAATCACTGGTTAGCTATTGGAAATGCCCCTTATTGGATCAACTTCGGACATGAGAGGAGATTATTAAAATGGACACAGTTACTAATTTTTTTAAGATTGAAAAGAAATTTACTGATATTGGTTTTACAATTGACGGAAACGAACATTTTGAACGTGAGATTAGTGAACTAGAAGAAAGATATAGCATTCAAGTGGCGGGGGAATACAGACAATTTTTGCTGAAATATGGTGGCCTAACATTTGATAAGGATGTATGTTTTAGACCAATTGAAAAATCCATATGGACACAAAAAGATGGAGTACAAACCTATGATTACTTCTACGGACTTGATAAAGATAACCTCGACATACGGGAAGAAATTGATAATTATTATGGTAGAATGCCTGATAGCATAATACCAATAGCTGAATGTCCAGGTGGTAATCAACTTTGTTTAGGAGTGGGCGCACACAATATTGGAAAAATATATTTTTGGGATCATGAAAATGAGCTAGAAGCTAAAAAAATGTTGGGCTTTGATCAATCAATACAAATTAATAATTACTGGGATAATGTTTTTTTGGTGAAAGAATCATTTTATGATTTCATAATGGATTTAGAAGTAGTTGAGAGTTCTGAATCTGATGGTGATAATGATGACGGCATATTAGAGTTTTGGTTAAGTGATGATTTACTAGGTGACGAGAATTAATATTGGTTTGTAAATAGGAAAGCCAGAGATATGAGTCATTTTCATATTTCTTAATTAATGAAACTGGATATTTGGAATTAATATATATCTACAATCTAATGAATGATATGAGAGTTGTAGTAAGGACGTGAGTTGATGTTAGAGAAATTATTTAAGGAATCATTGAGACTAGCAGGTCTGTTAAGACCCCAATATCGTCAAAGTCTTGGGAATAATATTAGTAACTGGGAAGACGTTTTTTATAAATTGGATAAACCTATTCCTAAACTTTTTAGAATTATATACAGTAATATTTCTGGAACGGAAAGAGATATTAAGGATCAAAAATTATTAGATTTTACTCCAGGTTATAGACTTATACATATCTCTGAGCTTATTGACGAATGTGATAACCTGAAAAATATTTTAATAGATGTAAAATTATATAGTAATGAGGTCTTGATACCAATTCTAGGAAACTACTCAAGCGATTATATCTGTTACCACAAGAATAATGATGGTGACGAGTTTATTTGTTCCTTAAGAAGTGATAGCGGAGAACCTATTGTTATGTATCATTCTCCAGAAAAATTTCTTGAAACTGTTTGTAAATTTTATAAGCAGGGAGTATATTTCTTGGATTCTAACGGGTTCCTTGATTACGATATGGATAAAGAACACATAGTAGGTTCATCAATTAATCATGGTTGCGAATATTGGGATGATTAATCTTTGCATAAAATTTATTAACCCACGTGATATTTTTCTAGAACCAGTCACGGTGTATTGGAAGATGATATTATTCCGTCTTAATTATCAATATGGAGTGGAATAAAATGTCCTGCAGACTATTATACCATAGTAAACGAAGTGTTGCTGATGAAATTATGGAATATGTAAAGCGAATAGCAACAATGGGTTGGGATAAAGGGCATAAATATTTTTATAGTAAAAAAAAATAGAAGTATATGTAATATTGGAAAAGTTTGTTAGATAGAAAGGGGAGAAAAAAGTAATATGAAACACGAGCTTGAAGAACATTTTAGAAGGAAGTATTTAAGATGGGAGCTGCATAATAATTCACTACCTGTTATTTGTTGGGATGAAGATGTGTTGCCGTTTATGTACGTTGGAGGAGTAAACAGTGAAGGGTATGCACAATGGAAAGCTGTCGAAAAAGATGAAGTTTATGACTTTAAACAAATACAAGATGAATTTAATTTAATTCTTAATAATAACATTCTTGAATATTTCAATTCGTATTGGTTTCTTGAATTAGCTGGGAAATATAGAGATTATAGCATTATGCTTGAGCCTGTTATTCCTGGAATTGGTTTAAGAGACTTTCATTTAAATCTGGAAGAATATTATAAAAGTCATAGAAACCAACTTAACTATATACCTATTGGAATTGAAGCAAATGGATTGCCTATTGTAATAAGTAATGAAACAGGAAAAGTCTATATTGAAGACTATGAAAAGGAAAGCTATGAGGAAATCGCCAATAGCGTTGAGGAGTTAATTAATTATTTGTAAATATGTAGTATAGCCCATCCACGACTACCTGCCCAATACACCATGGCTTATTTCAAACTTTGAAACCCCTATGCTACACCACTGATACTAACGGTGATTGTACTTCGGCGCAGGTCGTAATCCGATGGCAGAGAAAGACTGGATTATGAAAATAGTAGGAGTGAAATATTATGATTACTGACTTAATAAAAGGAATTTGGTTTGGTGAAAGAGAAGAATCATTATATGATGAGAGGAATAGTATAGAACAAAATAAACTGTTAGATTATTTAAAAGAATTTAAGCTGGGTGATTTCTCAAAAAAACTAGAATTTATTGATTTTTTTACACAAAGCAGTGATTCTAAAGTTTATAATCTTGGAATACGTATATTTTTATCTATTGCTAATCATGAGGATTTCTTACATATTCAGGAATTCCTTGGTGAGTGTGAGGAAGAAAAAATAAGTATTTTTTTGGCTTATGTTGATGAGTCATTATCATATCAGACAATCCCATATCTTTTAGCTTTGATGGAAGAGTGGGAGGAAACAGAAATAGAGGAAAAAATCTCATATACTATTGGTTATATGATAGGTTATAACGATGTAGAATGGAGAACTTGTAGTGTGGACGAATTAGGAGAAAGTTTTATAAAATTTTCTAAGAAGAATGATTTGAACAAATATTATTATTCAGGAGAAGAATTTTTTGTAGGGGACTTAACTAAAGAACTTATTTCTGATGCTTTTATTTGTAAATCCAATAATAAACCATTTTACTATAGTCAAATATCTTCTATATTATCAAATAGTACAGGTATACTTTGTCCTATTTCTAATAGAACAGTAATCGATGATAAAAAAATGAATGAACTTATGGATTATGTTAAGAAGTTAGATGATTTAAAATTAGAAAGAGGATGTAAGTATTTTTATGGAGTAAAAATATGACCATTAGGAGAGAAATCTATGAAAGGTTTAAGTGCAAATTGGAAAAATTGGGTGACTATATTGGCTGGTAATTTTAAGTCAAAAGAGCATGCTGAAGAGTTTATGAAAATAGGAGAAATAAACGGTGAGCGAAAACCATTGCAATTCATGGATGCTTTTAAGTTAAAAGGAAATGTTGAGAAAAAAATTGCTATAGCACATTTTGAAAAAAAATCATATATGATAGAAGAATTATTTTCTGGACTTCCATATGGAGATAGAATTGAAAAGGAAATGTTAGCTCGATATCCAAAGAAAAAAGCAGTACAAAGAAAGGTAAATACAGTAGTTGCTATATACGATTTTGATTTTATGGAACATTTAGATGGAAGAGATATTTTTGATGTTAAGAATGAACAATTGGATGTATTTTATATTAATGTTATGGAGTATTGTGATTAATACTTAATAACAAGGCTTGTTTCATTAGCTAAAGGACTGTGTAAAAATCAACGCAGTCAGCAGATAATAGAGCCGGGACTTCGAAAAGAGTATCTAATAAATTATGCTTTGTTAAGATGATAAATGCTTTAGTTATACATGGAAGTATCCCCTATTAAAAATATATAAAAGAAACCAAATCTAGGAGGTATAACTTAATGGATATTAAAATTTTAAACAAAGTGTTATCCCAATCAGAGAATATAAGTAATATTTTAGATGAACAAGATTGGGAAAAGGCTGAAAATGAATTAGGAATAGAATTACCATTAGATTATAAAGAATTTGTAAATCATTATGGAGTGGGGGGTATTGATGATTTTCTTTGGATATATACACCATATTCTAACAATGAGAACTTCGATCTGCTTAAACAGATTGAGGTTATTAATAATGCATATTTAGATATGAAAAAGGAATATCCAGAAGATTTTACTTTTGATGTATTTCCCAAAGTAGGAGGATTATTACCATTCGGTGGGACAGAAAATGGAGATGTATTATATTGGTTAACTGGCGGTGACAATAAACACTGGTCAATAGTAGTTTATGATGATCGACATTCAGAATATTTTGAATACAATAAAAGCACAACAGATTTTCTGTATGAGTTATTAACCAAAAAGTTAGTATGTCCTATATTTCCACAGAAGTTCCCAAGTTCCATATGAAAGGATGGATATTAGATGAGCATATTAAAAAATATGAGTAGTAACTACAGGGTAGATGCTAGTAAACCAGTTTCAAACGATGAGGAAATATATAATTTAATTGAATTCTCAAATATTGAACTTCCAGAAGACATTTTAGAACTGATACGGGATCAAACAGAGATAGATAACGGAAAAATGCAAGCTCCAAAATTGGAAAGTGGTATTGGTTAGTGTAAGAAGGAGATTACATGAATGATTAATGAAATAGTAAATAAGATTCGGTCAAACCTTTTAAACAGTGGCATAAGTAAAAATGAAGTTAATGCTGCCTTTGGATTAGCAATAAATGAAGATTTGAAATATATTTCTGATCTGTTTGAAACATATTCCTATTGGTCGCAATTTTATAAAAAAATAGATTTAAGTAATTTGAGATATATTAATATGCCAGAAGTAGTTCTTGATTTTTACCAGAATTATGAACCTAAAAGATTACCTATACTTAATGGTGATATAAAATTATTAGGGTTAAATGCTTTAAAGGAGGAAAATTCCAGTGCGGCGCCAGGAATGTATTTAATTAAATACGGTGTAATAACTTTTGCTACAACGATTGGTGGACATGCAATATGTTTAGATCTGAACGAAATAAATGATGGGGAGCCAAGAGTTATTATCTGTGAAAATACATATTGTTCTTATAATGAAGATTTAAACGGGGTTGAAATAGTTAACTTACCTGATGATGTCTCACAAAGGTATGGAGAAGATGAACCAATAATGCTTTCATATGAACTAATAAAGGAATGTTTGCCGGAAATAAGTAGAACATTTACAGGATTTCTTAGAAATATTGCTGACGAAGTGTATATTAATATTGAGGAGGAGTATCTAAATAATTTATATTTGTAATAACTGCTTAGAGGTTTGTAATTAAGTTTTTAGTTAGGTCTGATTTTCGAAACAATGCATGCAATAATGCTCTGTATGTGAAAGTTTATCTATTAGTAACTTCATAAACAGAATAAAGATGCCACCGACTATGGCATCAGAATGGAGATTATTATGATAAACATATATAACGGAGATATTAAACTATTTACTAATACGACTATAAATAAAGGTTTTTCTGAAAACAAACTACAAGAAGATGAAATTTATAAAATAATAAATAGAGCATATACAATCAATGGATGGAAATATTATAAATTTAAGCTTATCAATATAAATAATTTAGACTTTATGTTGGAGCTTGTATATAAGGAATCTAATTTGGAAATGTGCTCAATCATGCACTATGGTAGTTTTGAAGAAATTCCTTTTAGTACAGAAAATGAGATTAAAAGACAACATATCCATAACCAGTGGCTGGTAAGTATGCTGGGAGAACCCAGCGAAAGTATGGATTGGGGGATAAAATATAAATTTACGTGGGGAGAAATATCATCAGTATATTCCCCACAAACTCCAGAGAGTGCAATATTTTTTAAATGGATATAAGATAGACTTAAGTTGTATAAACAAAGCCAATGATCTGATAATGTTATGCAGTCAATTTAATATTAAAATCCGTAGAGGTAAAAATATGGTTGAAATAATTAAGAAAATTATAATAGAAGCCAGAGTGGCTTTGTATTTAGCAATAGCTGAAAAAGCTTTTAATAGTATGTTTAATGATGTCGATAATTATAATGAGCAATTTAAGACAGGAAGAGAAGCACTGGATCAATGCTGGTACTGGGTAGAGAAAGGTAATGTTCGAGCTATTGATCTGTATAAATTAATTGATAACCCTGAATGTGACGGTACATATGAATATGGTATGGAAGAACAGGAATATCGTAAGAAAGTTATGTGGTTTAGTCTTACTGATGCCGTAGCGTACACCTGTTGGCAAGCATTTCATAGGGAGAATATTAAATATTTACCACAATTGATAGAAGGAATTAATGAAGATCGTTTTAATGATTATATAAAAGACGCAGTTGATCAAAAATTGGTGGATATGGATAGTATTGATAAAATAATAAAGTATTTAGTTACAACATATTCAGTAAGTAACCCATTGAATAGTAAAATATTGAAAAAAGAGATTATGAATATATGAAATATCGAGAACCAATTAAATTTCAAGAAATTATAATGATGATAGAAGTAAAGATAGACAAAGGATTTTCATATTGCATTTATTCAAAGCTGTCAGATACGGATGATTTGAAATTAGATACAATTTGCTATATTGATGATTATCCTGAAATAGCAGCTGATGATGAAATATATCCTAAATTTGTTATCGAGAATGAATTAAACTTCCTTTTCAGAGAGGAACTTGTTCAAAACGTTATAACTAATGCATTTTATCAGAAACCAGATGTAACAGTTCAAGAAATTCTTGATGGAGTAGTTTATTACAATGATCGAGATGATTTTATAGACTTTAATCATAAATAATTTCTTATGAGTAGTATGAAAAAACCAATGGAGACTTAATAAATCGATAATAGCAAATTGTGGAGGTTGAGCTATGGAAACAAAAAGAACGAAGAAATTATATTCTGATTTAGCAATAAAATTAGATAAATTAATACCTGAGAAATGGAGTGAGATTTATTTATATGCTCAATTAGGCAATTTTATGTATTCTATGTACTTCTTTTACTATACTGAGGATAAAAAGAAATTAGTATATAGTATTGATATTCCTAAAAATTATGAGATTGATGAAGACGAGTTTGATGATCTAAGAGATGAGATTAAACAGGATTTTAAAGACTTGCAAAATGAATTTGCCATAAATAAGCAAGAATTATGGACAAGCCTAACACTTGTTATTAGGGATACGGGCGAATTTAAAATTGATTACAGTTATAATGATATTGCAAAAGTAGACCCCTTTGAACAACAAATTATATGGAGGTATGAAGTTCTTGGTCTCGACTCATCGAATCAAAGTAATTTAGCCAAAAAGATTATTGAAAAGTATATTGAAAATAAGAATAAAAGCTGAAACTCAGGTTGAATTTTGCTAAACATTAGAATGAAAAAAATGGTAGCTGTGGCACAATCGTACAAAAGGGAGGTATATAAAAATGAGAGTTGTCAAAAACTCTGTAATATTTCCATTACCAAGTGAAGAGCTAATAAACCAGGAAGAGCAATATTGGAAAGTGAAAATTCCGGATGACTATAGGAGTTTTATCTCAAAAAATAATGGTTGTGTACCTGTAGAATATACTTTTATGTTTAATAAAGATAAGTACGTTATTGAAAGATTTCTATGTATCTTAGAGGATTCAAAAAACCACGAAATGGGAATGTATGATATTGACGTACATTTAGCAAGCTTTGAAGAATTTTTATGTATGCTTTCTGAATAAATAGTTTGTTTGAGCTTTCAATTGTAAAGATTACTAAGATGATAAAGAACTCCATATACTGGAGTATTCTAAATTAAATCAGGGGGCATATAGATGAAACAGGAAAATATAGAGGCAATATATCAAAAAGTGGCTAATAAATTAAATGAAATGATACCTGAATCATGGGATAAGGTTTATTTATATGCAGAGCCTAATGATGGGGTAAGTTCGGTCAGTTTTTACTATTCACCACAAGGCAAAAATCAATTTGAATTTAGTACTGAAATTGTAAGCAAATTTGCAATAAATAAAAATGATTTTTATTACTATGAATATCAGTTATGTGAACTTTTCGAGGAATTGCAGAATGAGTTTAGAATTAATAATCAAGAAGTATGGACAAATCTTACATATATTATGGATGAAAATGGTAAGTATAAGGTAGATTATGACTATTCAGATTTATCAGATACAGATGACTATGAAAGACAAATTATATGGGAATACAAATATATGGGGTTGGAGCCTCCAATTGAGCGAAAGAGAGACAGAGAAATAATAGAAAAATACTTAAAGTAATCAGAAAAAAATAAAAATATTCAAGGAAAATGAGAGTAAATACTTTAATGGGAAGCTTTACAAATTTAGATTTTTACAGGATATTATTTGATAAGATTGAGTATTTAAAATTAATTAAATTAACGAGACTGGACAGAACATTGCATTAAATGTCGGGTACGACCGCATGAAAGTTGTTAAGATATAAACACAGAGAGGGGGCGATGACAATGGGATGGATTGATGGTATTAGTGAAGCTATTAATTATATTGAAGATAATATAACCGAAGAACTAACAATAGAAAATATTGCAAAACAAGCATTTATATCCCCATTTTATTTTCAGAAAGGATTTGCAATGCTCTGTGGTTATACGGTTGGAGATTACATCAGACTACGTAGGCTCACCCTTGCCGGCAGGGAGATTATTACCACTGATGAAAAAATTATTGATCTCGCATTGAAATATGGCTATGACTCACCGGATAGTTTCACAAAAGCTTTCACTCGTTTCCATGGTGTTACACCTACCGCTGTTCGAAAAGACGGAGCAATGATAAAATCTTTTGCTTCTCTAAAAATCAAATTTTCATTGGAAGGCGGTTATATTATGGATTATAAAATTATTGAAAAAGATTCATTTACGGTTATGGGTGCATCGAAGGTATTCAATTATGGTAATCAATTTACAGAAATCCCTCAGTTTTGGAAAGAGCTTTATCAAACAGGAAAGGGAAATCATGTGTGCGGAATGTACGGAATAAGCATAGAGGATAACATGGGTCCTAACGAGTTTGAGTATTTGATTGCAGACAATTACAAACCGTCCATAGAAGTACCGGATGGTTTTGTTACTAGGATTATTCCAAAACACACTTGGGCTGTTTTTGCCTGCAGGGGTGCAATGCCGAAATCTGTCCAAGATGTGAACCAAAAAATTTATTCAGAATGGTTTCCTAATTGTAAGGATTATGAAGTTGCAGCAGGTTATAATATTGAAATGTACGACGATATGGCTAATTATCCGAAAGGGAATCAAGATGAAAACTACTACAGCGAAATTTGGATTCCAGTTAAGAAAAAATAAATCTTTCATTTATGATTGAATTATTTCTTAATTCTTTGATCCATTTTGATTTAAACATCTATCGAGTAGTTGATATGGATATTGTGTTCCGCAATGATTGCATTCAATATAGGTTCTGGTATCCTTCTGTTCTCTCTTATCATATAAAAAAGAAAGAAACTCATCCGTATTCTTAAGGCCGGGTGCATTTGAGTCAAGTATATAGGAATAAACATAACTTGCTTCATAACGAAGGGTAAGATTTGTGCAGTTACAAATAGGGCATTGATAATGATTTGATTCCATAAACATAACCTCTTTTGATTATTTAATTATGGTATTAGCTTTACCGGAATTTGCAGGTTTATGTTAATAGTTCGGTTATTTCTGATATTTCTTCTAATCACTATCAGTCCTTCTTTCTGTATTGGATTAAAATGGATATAAATAGTAATAAATAGACTTGCATCATGATTAGATGCAAGTCTATTTTGAGTTTATTATTGATAATCGATTACATCCAACCATCTGTTTAAGCATTCTTTTTCAGATTCACTGGCTGTGGTTAGCTGCTGCGCAGCAACGATTGGCAGCCATTGTTGAACATATTGCAGTGCAGTATTACTCTTCTGACAGAAAAGTTTAATATAGGATTCTGCAAGATCAGGATAATAAAGCGACATTTTTAAATAAGTAGTAGCAACGTCTGCACTTGCATTACCTTGTGTGGCATGGGACCAGTCTAATATATAAGCGCCAGAATCATTGATAATAATATTAGATGGAAGAAAATCACCATGGCAAACCTTTGTATGTTTTGGCATACTATCTAACCGTGTTAACAATTCATATTTCGTCGTAGCATCCAAATCACTCACACTTTGAATTTTACGTATTAATTTATCTTTTAGTTTATTTAATAACGGTGCTGTCTTGGAATGCATTTCGATTTGTAAATCTACAAATAACTCCAAAAGTTCCAAAGTCTTATCTGGATTATCTTTCAATTTCTGCTCAAGCGTCTGCCCTGGAATATAATCCATACAAATACTCCAGTGACCTTCAATATTGTCCACTGAACGAATTGTAGGTATTTTCAGACCGGTTTCTTCTACGCGGGATTGGTTTAATGCTTCATTTAAGATAGAGGATTTTGGATAATTTTGATCAAATACTTTTACCACAGTATCATTATCATGATAGATTGTCTTGCTTTTTCTCGTTGCTAAAACTTGCTCCAGATTCATATTGATATCCCCTTTCAAATTTTGCCATGATGTTTTGTTAACCTTATTTTACCACAATTTAAGGAAAAAGTATATGAATATCTTGATAAATTATAAGATTTAAACGATATAAATTGTTGAATTTGCTCAAATAGAATAATGCTAAAAGGGTACCCCTTAAACTACAACTCATGTTAAAATCTAGTAGTTCGGAGGTACCCTATCTAATTGTAATCAATTACCTAGTTTTATTTATTATTTACCATAGTAAACTCTTAAATACATTTCCTTTAATTCACTCATTAAAGGATATCTCGGATTTGCTCCGGTACACTGGTCGTCAAATGCCTGTTCAACCATTTCATTAAGCTGATCTAAGAATGCTTTTTCATCTATTCCATACTCTTTGATGGTTTTCTTGATACCAACGCTTTCTTTTAAAGCGCCGATTGCATCGATAAGCTTATTGAAGGTATCCATATCATCCTTACCTGTGATTCCGATAAAGTTAGCTACTTCTACGTATCTCTCTAAGATATTCGGATATTCATACTGAGAGAAAGCACCCATCTTGGTAGGACGTTCGGAAATGTTGAATTTCATAACTTCCTCGATTAACAATGCGTTAGCAACACCATGAGGCAGGTGATGGAAAGCACCTAATTTGTGAGCCATGGAGTGGCAGATTCCAAGGAATGCGTTAGCGAATGCCATTCCGGCCATGGTAGAAGCGTTTGCCATTCCTTCTCTTGCTTTTACATTGGAACCATCTGCATATGCAGTCGGTAAATATTTGAAGATGTTCTTTAATGCTTTTAATGCAAGACCATCAGTATAATCAGTAGCTAACATGGAAGCATATGCCTCTAATGCATGAGTCAAGGCATCGATACCGGAAGCACTTGTTAGACCTTTCGGCTGGCTCATCATGTTATCGGTATCAACGATAGCCATATTAGGCAGTAATTCATAATCTGCTAACGGATATTTTACGCCGGTTGTTTCGTCTGTGATAACAGCGAAAGGTGTTACTTCAGAACCGGTACCGGAAGAAGTAGGAATTGCTACAAAGTATGCTTTTTCGCCCATCTTAGGGAAGGTGTATACTCTTTTACGAATATCCATGAAACGCATCGCCATATCTAAGAAGTCAGCTTCCGGATGCTCATACATAACCCACATAATTTTCGCTGCATCCATTGCAGAACCACCACCTAGAGCGATGATTACGTCTGGTTCAAAAGAACGCATTGCATTCGCGCCTTCTTTTGCACAAGCAAGTGTTGGATCTGGAGCTACATCATAGAAGCAGGTATGGGTAATTCCCATGGAGTCTAATTTATCTGTGATCGGTTTTACATAACCATTTTTATATAAGAAGGAGTCGGTTACGATGAATGCCTTTTTCTTGCCCATTACAGTTCCAAGTTCGTCAAGTGCAACCGGCATAGAACCTTTCTTAAAGTAAACTTTCTGTGGAACTCTGAACCAAAGCATATTTTCTCTCCTTTCGGCAACCGTTTTAATATTCAGTAAATGCTGTACACCAACATTCTCAGAAACGGAGTTTCCACCCCAGGAACCACAGCCTAAGGTTAATGAGGGTGCTAATTTAAAGTTATAAAGGTCACCGATACCACCCTGAGAAGAAGGTGTATTTACTACAATACGACAGGTCTTCATAGCAGCAGCATGCTTTGCCATCTTTTCTTTCTCATTCGTATTAATGAATAAAGAAGCAGTGTGGCCATATCCGCCGTCAGCTACAAGACGCTCCGCTTTTGCAATTGCTTCATCAAATGTCTTTGCTTTGTATAATGCCAACACAGGTGATAATTTCTCATGAGCGAATTCTTCGGAGATATCAACGCTTTCTACTTCACCAATTAAGATTTTAGTATCCTCAGGAACTACTACACCGGCAAGCTTAGCTATGGTAGTAGCTTTCTGTCCAACGATTTTCGCATTTAGCGCACCATTGATGATGATGGTCTTTCTTACTTTTTCTATTTCATCCGGTTTTAAGAAATAGCATCCGCGATATGCGAATTCTTTCTTTACTTCTTCGTATACACTTTCTAATGCAGTAACTGACTGTTCGGAAGCACAGATCATACCATTATCAAAAGTCTTGGATACGATGATGGAGCTGACTGCCATTTTGATATCAGCAGTATCATCAATGATTACAGGAGTATTACCAGCACCTACGCCTAAAGCAGGTTTTCCGGAAGAGTATGCTGATTTAACCATACCGGGACCACCGGTTGCTAAGATAATATCAGCGTTTTTCATAACTTCATTGGTTAATTCCAAGGAAGGAACATCGATCCAACCGATAATACCTTCAGGAGCACCGGCAGCTACAGCAGCATCCAATACAGCTTTAGCAGCTGCAATTGTACAGTTTTTCGCACGTGGATGTGGAGAGATGATGATTGCGTTTCTGGTTTTTAAGGATATTAAGGTTTTGAAGATAGCAGTTGAGGTCGGGTTGGTTGTAGGAATAACAGCAGCGATTAAACCGATCGGCTCTGCTATTTTTTTGATACCATAAGCTACATCTTCTTCAATCACACCACAGGTCTTGGTATCTTTGTATGCATTATAAATATATTCAGCGGCATAATGATTCTTTATTACTTTGTCTTCAACGATTCCCATACCTGTTTCTGCTACAGCCATTTTTGCAAGGGGAATTCTTTGTTTATTAGCAGCGACTGAAGCTGCGAAGAAGATTTTGTCTACTTGTTCTTGGGAATAAGTTGCAAATATTCTTTGTGCCTCTCGCATTTTTTCCATTTTTGACAGAAGAGCATCCACTGTATCAATCACAGTTATCTTGTTATCTTCTGCATTATTTACTGCTATATCTTTCTTTGCCATATGATTACCTCCACAATTCTAGGTTATTGTTAATTATTTAACAATTAAATTATATTACATTGTTAAAAAGTTGTCAATTAATAATAATGATGTATTTTATGCATGTAAAAGGGGTTTCGTGGGTAATAGTGCATAATTATATTTTATTTAATAGGAATCAGACTCTGGATTCATTTCCAATAATATGATAAATTATAGATAACTTTAAACAATATTATTAAATCTATTTATCGACATCTTTTTGATTTCAGATTAATACGTTAATGCTCACGTAGAAAATCTTAGATATAGTAGGAGGAATTACTTATTTGGAAGCGATACATAATAATCCATCCCAAGTTTTAAAAACATACTTTGGCTTTGACAGTTTTCGAGAAGGTCAGGAGAAGCTGGTGCAAAGCATTCTGTCAGGAAATGATACCCTAGGGGTTATGCCCACCGGTGCAGGAAAATCCATCTGTTACCAGATACCCGCTTTGATGATGGGAGGAGTTACGATTGTAATATCTCCATTAATTTCACTAATGAAGGATCAAGTAGCGGCTCTTAATGAGGCAGGGATACATGCTGCGTATATTAATAGTTCCCTTTCCACCAGACAAATAAGTCTTGCCCTTCAGTACGCAAAACAGGGAAGATATCAGATTATCTATGTGGCACCGGAACGGTTGGAGACGGAAGAATTTATAGATTTTGCAAGTAATACAGATATTAATATGCTTACCGTGGATGAGGCCCATTGTATTTCCCAGTGGGGACAGGATTTTAGACCCAGCTACTTAAAAATACTCCGGTTTATTGATCAGCTTCCAAAGCGTCCGGTAATCAGTGCCTTCACTGCTACCGCAACCAGAGAGGTTATGGATGATATTATTTGTGTTCTACGGCTTGAGAGCCCAACCGTTATGGTTACCGGATTTGACAGAAAAAATCTGTATTTAGAGGTACGTACTCCTAAGAATAAGAATGACGAGGTTGTGGATTATATTAACGAACACAGAACACAATGTGGAATCATTTATTGTGCTACACGAAAGAATGTGGATGAATTGCAGGACCTACTTATTACAAAAGGGATTGCAACAGCAAAGTACCATGCAGGTATGACCGAAGAAGAACGTAATAATAATCAAGAGGATTTTATTTATGACAGAAAGCTTATTATGGTAGCAACCAATGCTTTTGGAATGGGAATTGATAAGTCCAATGTCAGATATGTTATCCATTATAATATGCCAAAAAATATGGAGAGCTATTATCAGGAAGCAGGACGTGCCGGCCGAGATGGTGAAACAGCTGAGTGTATTCTGCTCTATGGCGCTCGTGATGTACGAATTAATCAATTTCTGATAGAGAATGGAAATGATAATGATGAGCTATCTTATGATCAGAAGGAACTGATTCGAGAAAGGGATGAAGAACGTCTTAAGAGCATGACTTATTACTGCTTTACAAAAGACTGCTTAAGGGAATATATATTGAATTATTTTGGGGATACGGGTGAAAGCTGCTGCAATAACTGCTCAAACTGCTTGACGGAGTTTGATGAGCAGGATGTGACAGAGGTAAGCGCAGATATCATCGGCTGTGTAAAAGAGTGTAGCCAGCGCTTTGGATTGAATGTTATAATAGCAACCCTGATGGGAAGAAAGATAGCGAAGCTTATGTCCAATCATATGATTAATAGCAGTTATTATGGAAAACGTTCATCTATGAGCGAAGCTTATCTAAAGCATATCATGAATAAACTAATTATTGACGGATATCTAAATCAAACAAATGATAAATATGCAATCGTAAAAGTAAACCGCTTGGCAGAAGATATTATAATAGGAAAAGCCAGAATCATTCTAAAACTTCCCAAAATGTCTACCATACATAATAATTCTGAAACGGGTAAAGCAAAGCGCAAATCTGAGATACTTACCTCGAAAGGTTTTGATTTATTTGAGCATTTGCGCCAATTGAGAACTCGCATTGCGAAAGAAGAGGGGATGCCGCCCTATATTATATTTTCCGATAAAACCTTGACGGATATGTGTGCCAAGCTTCCTTTTGATAAGCAGGAAATGCTGATGGTTACCGGGGTTGGTGAACATAAATTTGATAAATATGGTCAACCTTTTATGGATGCAATCCTTGAATTTACAAACGGAAATAAACAGTCCCTATGCTATGAACCAGTTATAGAGGAGACCACACCGAAAAGCAGTAATTCTCGTGCTAAAAAGTCGGAATTCATTCTAACGGCAGAGATAAAACAAAGGATCAAGCCCTTGGGAGCAGTCATGATCAGCCAATTTGTGGAGTATTTGAACGAGCTTCGGGATGAAAGCCGGATGAAACGCCTCGCCTCAGTACATCTGACTTCAAAATTAAAGGAAGAAGGTTATCTTGCGGAACGGTTCAACCCTTTACTTGGAAGAAATATTACCGTAGCCACAGAGAAAGGTATCGAACTCGGAATGTCCACTGAAAAGCGAGTTAGTGAAAAGGGAAATGAATATGAGGTGGTAATATATGATGAGGAGGCACAAAAGCTTCTATTGTCACTGATACCCCAAGCTTTGGAATAGGATTAAGATATATATATTTTATTTAAAGAGAATAGCGGAAGTGATTCTTACGTTACTAATTTCATCATTAAAATACGGATGATAATTACCATATTGACAAGATCTAAAATATTTACGAAATATTAATGAATGTAAGCTTTAAAGTTTTAAATTAATTATTGACATATTTATAAGACAAATGCATTATTTTATATGTATATAAAACATTAGTAGAAAACGAGGAGAGTCTAGATTTCAAAGAATTAAAAAATAATTTTTAGGAGGATTACATTAATGAAGCACATGAAAAAGTCAGCAATTGCCTTTATTATGGTAATTACCATGATTTTAACAGGAACCTTACCTGTTACAGGGAACATAACCTATGCCAAAGCTGCAACTGTCAAAATCAGTAGTAAATCTATCACGCTTGAAGTCGGCAAATCAAAGAAACTAAATATAACCGGAACAAAAAGTAAGGTTACATGGAAATCTAGCAAGAAATCGGTAGCATCGGTAGCAGGCAGCGGTAAGGTCACCGCAAAATCAGTCGGAACTGCTACGATTACTGGGACTGTAGGAGGTAAAAAATATACTTGTAAAGTTAGGGTTACAAATTATGGATATCCTACAACAACAGAATCAATCGAGGGCTGTAACATTGATATACCCGCAGATTGGATGTTTTATACATCACCTGTTGCAGCTCCATCGCCAGATCAGGTTGATAAAATATTTCAATTTAAATTAAAACCTCAGGAAGCTGGTTACGGTAACGATATACTCATAACAACAGAGAAGACCGGTAAGAATGCTCCTAAATATGAAGATGTAAAAGATACTATGACCGATCAGTTGAACTTATATATCAAGAAATATGAATTTAATAGCCATAAAGTAACAGATCTTGTAATCAGTGATTTTAAAACCGATTTAGGCACTGTCTGCCACGCAAAATTTAAGCTAACTACAGATGATGGAACTTATCAAATGACAATCTACAGATTCTATTATAAGAAGCTATTGCTCACTGTCGAAGTGTCTGAAACTTCGGATATGGGATTGAATACCGTAGCTGTCAATTTGATCAATTCTATCAGATAAGTCCGATGGTCAAATAGCAGAAATGTTGGAATATCGTACCAAGGGGCTGTCGCATTTTAGGCATATATGATATAAGGTACTCCACATAATCTCCACATACACAGGTTGGAAGACACATTCTCGATTTTGTATGTCATATTCGTACATAAATGTTCGTATTTGACATACGAAATAGAGAACATGTCTTCCAAACAGTGCATTAAGGAGATTATGCGGAGTACCTTATATCACTGTAGGTTATTTTGCGACAGTCTCTTTTCTTAAACCCACGTTCCTATTATACTATGATCTTATAACAACAGATCTCTGATTTCTTCTCTTAACGGCCGCAGGTTGTTCAGAAATTTGTATAGACCGTATTCGCCAGCATAGTTATATTTTGCTGTCTTTCTTCTTAATAGATTTCGGATTAATCCGCACATTTCCCGTAATTCTAGTTAATCAGATTTAAAATATGAACACTTCTAAGCATCTCTTGTATTTCCCCAATAGCGAATGACATGGTTCCTTCCTTTGTTACAGCCAAAGTTCCACAGGCTACTGCAAATGCGAAAGCATCTCTTGTTGTTAACCCTTTATTAATACCATACAACATTCCGGCTATCATGGAGTCACCTGCACCTACTGTGCTTTTAACTGCTACTTTAATTGGCTCTGCTTTATAGCATTCCTTCTCTGAGATAAGCAGACTACCTTTTTCTCCCATGGATACCAGAATCAGATGAATGCCGTACATATCTGCTAATGATTTACAAAATATTATAATATCTTCATCTGCAGCAAATTTAATATGGAAGGCTTCCTCCAGTTCGTGAATGTTCGGTTTTATCATATACGGACCGGCTTTGATACCCTCTACAAGCAGAGACCCTTCAGCATCAAGTATAGTCTTCGTATAAGGGTGAACAATAGATATAAACTCCTGATATGTTTCTTTCGCAAGTCCTCTTGGAATACTTCCACTGAAAACTACAAAATCACTGTGGGCAGCTTCTTCTAGAAGTATTACCTGAAACTGCTTCATCTGCTCTCCAGTTAAGAAAAAGCCCTGTTCGTTAAGCTCGGTAGTTATTCCTTTATCAAGTTCAACAATCTTCGTATTAGTACGGGTTAAACCGTCAGCTTCGAGAAATTGGCAATGCAGTTTTTCATGGGAAAGCAGTTCTTCGACTATTTGTTTATTCTGGTTTCCGATATAGCCACAGACTTGCGTCTGAACATTCAGACGGTTTAATATCTTTGCAACATTGATTCCTTTTCCGCCTATATCATTTCTTGTGCTTTCTATACGGTTGACTTCACCCCAATTAAAATCCGTAATCATAATTGTCTTATCAATGGCAGGATTTAATGAAACTGCTGTAATCATAATCCGCCTCCTTCATATATTTAATCTTTCGTATTTATATCGAGAAAATAATAGTTTGGGTGATATAATCAACTTCTCACGTACCGTTATCACTATATGTGATGCTTAGTAAGTCGGCGTGAGAATTTGGTACTAAAATATACTTTGTTAATAAACATATTTTTTAATTTCCTGCTCTAATATTACTTTTATATCCTCCGTATTCTTGCATAGTAATATACGTTTTGCTATTTGCTGTGCGTCTTTATATGATATTTGCCGGATCAAAGATTTGACTTCCGGTATTACTGCCGGGCTCATGCTAAGTTCATCAATATTAAGTCCGATTAACAGTAGGGCATTCACAGCTTCACCAGCTATTTCACCACAGATGCCGACTTCTTTATTGGCGTTATGTGCAGCATTTACCGTCTGATGAATCAGCCTAATGATGCCTGGATGTAATGGTTGATAGAGATATGCTACTTCGTTGTTCATTCGATCAACTGCTAAGGTGTACTGACACAGGTCATTTGTTCCTATACTGAAGAAGTCTACCTCTTCAACTAAAATATCAGCTATGGCAGCGGCAGCTGGTGTTTCAATCATGATACCAACTCGGATATCGGCATCAAAGGAAATTTTATTCTCCCTTAATTCATTCTTACATTTTTCCAATAAAGCTTTTGCCTTACGTACTTCATCCAGACAGGAGATCATCGGAAACATTATGCCCGTCCGTCCAAAAGCAGATGCTCTTAGGATCGCTTTTAACTGAATTTTAAATAAATCAGGATTTGCTAAAGTAAACCGTATCGCCCGGAAACCAAGAAAAGGATTTTCTTCTTCTTTCATCTTATAATAAGGAAGATTCTTATCTCCGCCAATATCCAGTGTCCGGATAATGACATCCTCAAATCCTTTTTCAACAATTTTTACATATTCATTAAATTGTTCTTCCTCAGTGGGAAAGCTGCTTGAATTCATATACAGGAATTCCGTTCGTAAAAGACCAATTCCTTTGCCACCGTTGTCTTCGACTAATGATGCTTCTGAGGAGGAGCTGATATTACCATAAAGTTTTATCTTTTTTCCATCCTTTGTAATAGCTGCTTCCTCTTTTATTAAATTGGCTTTTAGCTTCTTATGGTTAATGATATCAATTTGCTTTTTATAATAAGAAAGCTGCTTATTGGTAGGCTGGAGGTATACTTTATTGTGAACAGAGTCTACTATAATAAGATCATTGGAATGAACTTCATTATATATTCCGGATAATCCAACAATTGTAGGTATCCCTTTTGCCTTAGCGAGGATTGCTGCATGGCTGGTCTGACTTCCCTCTTCCAGTAATATTCCTTTGATACAGTATGAAAGTACCGATAGTTCAGAAGGTTTTAGATCCTTCGCCACAAGAATTACATTTTCTTTTATTTCGCTTAATTCTTTATGACTTATTCCCAGTGATAACTCTAATAAGCGGTTTGCCACATCCTCAACATCGGCAGCTCTTGTTTTTAGGTAAGCATCTTTTATTTGTAAGAACATATCCATAATTTCTAATTTGGATTTTTCAATAGCCTGTTCTACAGAAAAATGTTCTTTTTGAATTCTATCTGTAATCTTACTTATTAATATTGGATCTTCAGCCATCATGAGATGAGCCCGGAATATTTCTATTTCTTCCTTAAGATTGGAGCTTTCAGCCATCTCGATATGCTCTTTTAATTCTTGAATTACCTTCTTCTGTATTTTTTTAAAACGGAATAATTCATCATTGATATTTTGTGGATCAATCCGTTCTTTTTCAATTTTGAGTTCAATGGCCTGATAGGTATAAACAGGGGCGGCCGCAATTCCTTTAAAAACTGGAATTCCAGATAAAATGCACATATTTACACACCTCTCTTTCCACGGTAGGGAGATTACCAATTGGTGTAAAACCTAATAGGAATTTAGTGTATCCATTTATTACTGAATATACCATAAGATTAAAATGTAAGCAAGAAATATGAGAGCTGTAAGAAAATAGAATAATTAATAAGAGGGAAGAGCATTCGTCAAATCTGAAAGTATAAATTTGTTTGGCCGTCATCGCCTAAAGTAGTTGCATTTCATTTTTCATTTTATAGGAAAATTCGATCTATGAAAATAATATAATTAAGAGAAAAATGTGTAAATTGAATATAAAAGTTTTCAAAAATAATTTGAAATATATGGGATTTTAAAATATAATATTATTATATGAAAAAATGATAAAAAAGATTAAAAGACGATAGATGATTTTGCAGTTAGGATTCCTGATAATACAGTTAAAAAAGGAAAAACAGTGAAACCAGTATCCAAAAAAGAATAGGTAAAAATCCATTACGAAGGATGGGAGGGATAATTATGAATAAAATATGTCTTTTTGATGCAAAGCCTTATGATAAGACTTATTTTGAATTATTAAAAGATCAGTATGGGATTGAGGTTGAATATTTTGAAACTAAGCTTGGCCCCAAAACAGCATTTATGGCAAAGGGATATGAAGTGGTTGTAGCTTTTGTCAATGATAATATTGATGAAGAAACCATCAATAATTTGTATGATATTGGAGTCAGGCTGATTGCCATGCGATGTGCAGGTTATAATAATGTGGACTTTAAAGCATCTTATAAGAGGATTCATGTAGTAAGGGTACCGGCTTATTCACCTTATGCAATCGCAGAACATGCAATGGCACTTTTACTGACGTTGAATCGAAAAATACATAAAGCGTATATCAGGACGAGGGATTTTAATTTTAGTCTGAATGGTCTGACTGGTTTTGATCTGCACGGAAAGACAATTGGTGTGATCGGGACAGGAAAAATCGGGCGAATTTTTATAGATATCTGTAATGGATTTGGAATGAGGGTAATTGCATATGATCCATATCCTCTAAAGGATTCCGGTATTCAATATGTTTCCCTAGAGGATTTGTGTAAGGATGCTGATATTATCTCTTTACATTGTCCACTATCAAAGGATACCTTCCATTTAATTAATCAAAATACAATCGGATTAATGAAAAAGGATGTTACTATTATTAATACCTCCAGAGGAGCTCTAATTGATAGTGAAGCTTTGCTCGAGGCATTAAAAAGTGAGAAAATCGGCGGTGCCTGCCTGGATGTTTATGAAGAGGAAACAGAGCTGTTTTATGAGGATATGTCCTATTCCATAATTCAGGATGACGTACTTTCAAGACTAATATCCATGCCGAATGTCATAGTTACTTCCCATCAGGCATTTTTAACACAGGAAGCTCTGCATAATATTGCAGAAACCACCTTTAAAAACTGCAGAGATTATTTTGATAATAAGGTCCTGTCAAATGAGATATGTTATCAGTGCAGTAAGGGAGAGGCCTGCCCAAGAGAGAAGAACCAAAAATGCTTTTAATTTAATAATGTAGTAAAAGCCTCATATGATAAGGCTGCGGTAGCACAAAACCAGAAGAATCTGTATTAATAGCAGAACTTCCGGCTTTTGTAGCTACCGCAGCCTTTTTGCTTCTAAGTATCTAATACTTAAGGTATTATCCTCTGCTTTATGACATTTAGCTAATCAGCAATATTAAAAATACTTTCTGTATTCCGTTGGAGTCATATGCATAGATCGCTCAAAGCTTCGGCTATAGGTCAGCGTATTTTTGAAGCCCACAGCAGTGGCGATCGCATTAATGGAAAGCTTCGAATAGGTTAATAAATCCTTTGATTTTTCCACACGAAATTCATTTACATATTGATGTATCGTGATTCCCATATGTTCTTTAAATAGTTTACAGAAATAGTATTTTGAGAAGCTGACTTCATTACAGATGGTATCGATGTCCAAATCATTTTTATAATTCTTTGCTATATATTTTAATGCATTATTAATAACTGTCTCCTGAACTGGTGTAATGTTTTTGCTATTTTCTACATTATTAGAAATTTTAAATAATTCGTATAATAAGGAGTGAATCAGAAGGCTGGCTTTAATGTTATTCAGCATTTCATTATGGTAATGCAGATTATAAATTTCGATAAAAAGATCAATTATGGTACTTAATTGACTTGTAGCAAATACACAGGATTTATTTCGGATCATATTATAATAGAATTTTGCATGCGTACCACCAATAATAATATAAAAAAATGTCCAATCTTTACTTGTCCTTGTAAAAGTAAGCGGTGAACTGCAGGATGAAACAATTACATTATCGTGAGGGACGTATTGTGTATTGGTATCCTTCGTAAAGCGCATGACTCCTTCTACAGAATATAGGAGTAAATAATCAGAATAGTTATTGGTACTGCCTAACTTAAATTTCTTTTCTGTACTGTAGCCACATTCTTTCACGTAGAAAGGTAAATTCTCAATTTGATTATCTATACTATTTATTTTTTTTCCATGATTTTTGGGAAAGGTTCTTTTGGGTAATTTCATTAATGATATCCTCCTGATCAGTTCGTATTATGCAATTTTATTGTGTTTATTATTTTCAGGATGCAGTATGTTGTATGATTCTATGAGTTTATTATAGCATTCTTGGATAATAATATCAATTGTGACCAATATCGCAAAATATGATACCAGAAAGACAGTTTTTGATATTGAAAGTCGGAAAAATAGCTCCTATTATTGCAATATCGAAAGCGTACTTGCAGAAATTTGTAAGGCAAGATGGAAAGGAGAAAGAACAAGATGAGTAATTATATCTTGGAACTGAAAGATGTGGTTAAAACTTTTGGTGGTGTTACTGCTTTAAATGGTGTCCACTTTCAGTTAAAAAGAGGAGAGATACATGCTCTAATGGGAGAAAATGGGGCTGGAAAATCTACTTTCATCAAAGTTATTACTGGAGTTCACCAACCGGACAGTGGCGTAATGCTTCTGGAGGGTGAAAAAATATCTTTGCGGTCCACAACTGATTCAGCGAAGCTGGGAATCGCGGCTATATACCAGCACGTTACTGCATTTCCCGATCTTACAGTAACAGAGAACATATTTATGGGACAAGAACTTAAGAATAAAGCGGGTTTGTATAATTGGAAGCTTATGAATCAACGTGCAAAAGAGCTGATTGAACCGCTAAGTAAAGAAATAGATGTATATAAGCCAATGGGAACGTTAAGTGTGGCACAGCAGCAGTTGGTTGAGATTGCAAAGGCATTATCCAGAGATGCAAGAATATTAATCATGGATGAGCCTACCGCATCCTTAACAAAAACAGAATGTGAGCAACTTTATCTAATTGCGGAACGCTTAAGAGATGACGGCGTATCTATTATCTTTATTACACATAGATTTGAGGATATGTACCGTCTGGCTACCAGAGTAACGGTATTACGTGATGCAATGTATATCGGAACTTGGGATGTTGATAAGATATCAAATCAGAAACTGATCACAGAAATGGTTAACAGAGAACTAGATCAGATGTATCCCACGAAAACAGCTAAAATCGGTGAGGTTGTTTTTGAAGTAAACAGTCTTTCCAAGGAAGGCTACTTCAAGGATGTTTCATTTAAAGTTCGTAAAGGCGAAATACTTGCTCTTACTGGTTTGGTAGGTGCTGGTAGAACAGAAGTATGCCAGACGATATTCGGAATTATGAAGGCAGACAGCGGTTCCATAAAACTGGATAACGAAGAGATTAAAATAAATAGTCCAATTGACGCTTTAAACTACGGTGTTGGACTACTTCCGGAAGACAGACAGCTTCAGGGACTTATCAACGAGCTTCCAATCTATCAGAATGTATCTTCAGCTTCAATGAAAAAATTTGAGAAAAGCAAGATATTAAACGAAGAAGCTGAGATAAGTAAGGCGATTGAGCTATGTCAAAGAATACAGTTAAAGGCAAAAGATATCAGTGCACCACCTTCCTCTTTATCGGGAGGAAATCAGCAAAAAGTTGTATTTGCAAAGTTACTTAACTGTGACCTTAAGGTTCTGATCATGGACGAGCCTACCAAAGGTATTGACGTAGGTGCTAAATACTCTATTTATGAGATTATGAATGAATTAGCTTGTAATGGTTATGCAATTATAATGGTTTCTTCTGAAATGCCTGAAGTTCTGGGAATGGCAGATAATATCGTTGTTATGAAATCAGGACGGGTAACCGGAAGCTTCGATAAGAAGGGCGTTACCCAGGAAATGATTTTGGAAGCGTCATTAAAACAAAAAGGAACGGAGGAATGATTGTGAAGAACCAGGATAATTCTTTCATCAAAAAAATTACAAATTACAGAAATTCGGGTCTCATTGCCGGTTTCATTGTACTTTTAATCCTAGCAGCAATTCTTACACCATCCATGTATTCAGTAACCTCCATCATGAACATGCTCCAGAATAATGCAGTTTATGCATTGCTGGCAATTGGGATGATGATGGTTATTATCACAGGGGGAATTGACTTATCAGTAGCATCAACATTAGGTCTTGCCGGTGTGGTTTGTTCTTCTCTTATGAGTAAAAATCCGAATGTTCCGGCATTTGTATGGGTATTACTCGGATTATTAATCGGCGCATTATGCGGTGCTTTTAACGGATTTATCGTTGGATATCTAAAGATGGTTCCAATGATTGCAACATTAGGTACCATGTACATTTTCCGAGGTTTTGCATTCCTTGCATCAGGTGGTAAATGGTGGTTCCCTCACCAATTTACAAAAGGCTATGTTAGTTTCGCAACAGGAAGAATATTCGGTATATATAATATCCTTTGGATTGCTGTAATACTGTTTGTTATTGCAGGCATATTCCTTGGCTTTACATCAAGCGGAAGAAGAATCTATGCGATCGGTACGAATAAGGAATCCTCAAAGGTAGCAGGTATTAAGGATGCTAAGGTAACATTTTTGGCATTCACAATCTGCGGAGCTTTAGCTGGTCTTGCGGGAATGCTCTATACCGCAAACTACGCAATCTGTTATTACGGCATGGGAGAAGGTTATGAAATGATTGCTATTGCGATCTGTATTCTTGGCGGTGTCAGCATTACTGGTGGTAAAGGTAGCATTGATGGTGTAATCATCGGTACTTTAATGATGAGTGTTATTACTTATTTCATCAGCTTACTTCCGGGCTTAAGCGTATGGCAGAGTGCAATCCAAGGCGGTATTATCATTGTTGCCGTAGCAATTAACATATTTACAATAGCTTCTGCTAAGAAACGTGTATTAAAAGAAAGGGGGTCCTTAATATAATGGCTAATTCAATCAATACCCCTGAAAGAAGTTTAGTAGTTAAGGATAAATTTGTATTATCTAAATTCCTTGTACAATGGGAAATGATCTTATTTTATATCTTAATTCTTATTAATGTATCCTTAATTGCTACAAAAGGTAACCTTTATTTTGCACCCGGTACGATTCAATCCATCATTCAATCCGGTATGGATTTATCACCATTGGTACTTGGTATGATCTTTGTGCTTATGCTTGGTGATATTGACGTTTCGGTTGCAGCAACCATGATTGTATCAGCAATGGTAACAGGCTTAACTATGGATGCAGGGATTCCTGCAGTAGTAAGTGTAATATTTGGCATACTTGTAGGTGGTTTGTGCGGAGCCTTCAACGGATTTTTAGTAGCTTATTTAAATATGCCATCCGTTATCGTTACAATTTCAACCTCAATGTTATTCCGTGGTATTGTTAAGATTATTTTGGATGTTAATGTATTGAAGAACTTCCCGGAGTTTTATGTACAGCTTGCATGGATGAATGTACTCGGCATACCGCTTGCATTAATCGTATTCTTGCTGATGGCCGTCGTATTTATGGTTATTCTTCATAAATCTTCTTTCGGTCGTAAACTCTACATCATTGGTAACAATCCGGTGTGTGCTACTTATTCCGGTATCAGTGTAGTGAAGACAAAGATGATCGTATTCATTTTAATGGGAATTATGGCTGGTGTTGCTTCCATCTTCTTTGTTGGACGTATGGGTGGCGGCGTAAGCTCCACTATGGGTACTGGATATGAACTAGATGCAATTGCAATCTGTGTATTAGGTGGAATTTCAACAAATGGTGGTAAAGGTAAAGTTTACGGACCTGTTATAGCAACTTTGATAATGGCTTTCCTTTCCTACTCCTTAGGATTAATGGGTGTAGATGTGAATTCAAGAAAGATTATGATTGGATTTATCTTAATCATCGCAGTGTTAATTCCTAATATAAATAAAAGTCTCTTGGATAATATTAAATTGAAAATCTTATACTCAAATAATAAGAATATCGAGGCGATTAATATTAAATCTGCACAGGAAGTAAAATCTCTTATGAGTCTGATTGAAGAGACCAAAAAGGATTCTTCCATCAATGGTGCAGACAAGGAAGAAAAAATAAGAAAGTATAATGAAAAAATTACTGCAATTAAAGCAAAATGCAAAGAGCAAACAGTTAAATTAAAAGCAGATCTGAAAAACAAGTAAACAAAGTATTGGGAAACTGTGATATAAGCAGCTAAAGGCTGTTTATATAGACAAAATGAGTTGACTAATCAATTCATTTGAAAAAACTTTAGGAGGATGTAAGCTATGAAAAAAATGAAAAAAATGTTGGCACTTGTACTTTGTGTGGCTATGGTAGCCAGTGTACTGTCAGGTTGTTCAACAACAAAACCGTCTACAGACAATGGTACAAAAACTGATACTAAGGGAGAAACTAAGGACAATAGTGGAAGCAAAGACAGTGGTTCTTTGGAAGGATCTCATGTATTTATGTTTAAGTCAACCGGTAACTCCTTCGGTGATCTGATGTATGAAGGTTTTAGTGAGTACATGGAAGCTAAGGGTGAAAAAGCAGTATATAAGAGCCCAGCAGAAACAACAGTAGCAGCACAGGTTCAGTTATTAGATGAGTTAATCACACAGAAGGTTAAATCGATCACAATTTCTACCAACGGTGATGCTGGTTATGAACAAGTATTCAAGAAAGCACAAGATGCAGGAATCAAAATTACATCCATTGACTCTGCAGCAAGCCCTGATTATCGTACAACCCATATCAACCAGGCAGAGACAAGCGATATCGGAGCATATCTGGTACAGGCTGCAGTATTAATTACTCTTGGTGTTGATTATCCTAAAGATGGCGACATGAAGAAAGCTGTAACAGATGCATTAGGAAGCTACAAGGATAAAGAAATTAAGCTTGGTGTTCTTTCTGCATCCATTGATACTCCGGTACAGAACAGCTGGATAGCTGCTATGGAGAAAGAATTAAAAGATTCCGTATATGCTGGTAAGGTTAGTCCTGAACTCGACAAGAAATATGGTAATGACGACTTAACAGAATCAACAACACAGGCACAGGCATTTATCGCAGAGAATAAAGTTAACTGTATCATTTCCCCTACTACTGTAGGTATTGCAGCAGCTGGTCAGTGCTTAAAGTCAGCTAACAGCAAAATTAAATTAACAGGTTTAGGTTTACCTTCCGAGATGCAGTCCTTCATGCCTGCTCAGGATTCCGATAATGCATTTGACTATCCTTGTCCTTACATGATGCTTTGGGATGTTATTCATCTTGGTGCAGTATCAGCAGCTTCTACCTTAGCAACAATTGACGGTTCCTTCGATGGTAAGGTTGGTTCAAGCTTTAATATGGATGCATTCCGTGATTATCCTGCAACTACTTACAAAGCATATGATAACGGAGATGGCGGTACAGCAGTACTTGCAGGTACACCTTATGTATTCTTCAAGAGCAACATGAAAGATTGGATCACAAAACTGTAATACATGACAATTGAATTGGTAGAATTGAGACAATTCAATTGTACAAGCTTAAAGTTAAGGGCGTATTGTAGAACTGACGTAATATACGAAAGCTGCAATACGTTCTTGCTTTAAGTAATAATAACGTTATAAAATAATGAGATTTGTACAGATTTGATAGCTTATTAAGTTATCAAACAACGACAGATAGGAGATTGTTGTGGAACACAGTAATAAATATGCATGGACCTGGAAAGTAAAATCGGAATATCTAGAGGAGTATGTTAAAATGCATCTAGATCCCTGGCCAGAGATAATGGAAGAACATAAGAAGGCAGGATATCGCAACTATTCCATCTTTCAAAATGGAAATCAATTCTTTTATTGCTTTGAATGTGATGATATAAAGGCAGCAAATGAGTACATTGCGAAAAGTGAAGCTTGCAACAGATGGAATGCTATTACTTCTAAAATGGTTGAAGGTTCCTTTGACTTTAATGAAGAAGAGCCAATTAAATTCATGAATGAAGTTTTTTATCTCAAATAAATGGTTGAGGTGCCATCAGTATATATGCACACATATTCATTGATTTACCTTATAGATGACTTATTACATTCAAACAAATAGATAATTGTAAAAAATAAGGACGATATCCATAAGATATAGCGTCCTTATTTGTTTACATAAAAAATTATATAGAATTAATATTGATTCTGTGATACAGTGGTTAATGATTTGTGGGGCAATAAATAATTGTGCTGGGAAATAATCAATTTTTGAAAGGAAAACTTAAAATGAACAATTTATTAGTGGCACAATCCGGTGGACCGACTGCAGCGATTAACGCAACTTTAGTAGGAATATTACAAAGCTCTCAGATTTATGGTAACATTGATAAAGTCTATGGTGCACGTAATGGAATCGAAGGGGTAATTAATGGGTGCTTAATAGATCTTAGCAGGCTGATTGGAGATGTACGTGTAATAAATTCTCTTAAGAATACGCCAGCTTCGGCTCTTGGAACGGCACGTTTTAAAATGCCTGACGTAAACAGTGATGAAGAAATTTATAAGAAAATAATAGAGAGATTAAACGAATACGAAATCAAGTATTTTATCTATATTGGCGGTAATGATTCTATGGATACAGTACATAAGTTATCTGAATATTGCAGCCGAAATAATCACAATATAAATATAATAGGTGCTCCTAAAACAATTGATAATGATCTATGTGAAACGGATCACTGTCCCGGTTTTGGCTCTGCAGCCAAATATATAGCAACTACCGTAGCTGAATTAGCATACGATATCAGTTCCTATAATATTCC
Organism: Bacillota bacterium; assembly: GCA_023393095.1. GTDB lineage: Bacteria > Bacillota > Clostridia > Lachnospirales > Lachnospiraceae > Mobilitalea. The sequence continues at coordinate 3,053 of JAEWMT010000087.1, read as the reverse complement.
TTCAGTAACAATTGTTGAAATTATGGGAAGGGATGCGGGCTGGCTTACTGCAGCGGCTGCAATGTCAAGAATCAATGGTGGAATCGGCGCTGATTTGATTTATCTTTGTGAAAGGGAATTTGACCCTGTAATATTTATCAATGACGTAAAGGAAATTCTTTCTCAAAAACCAAGTATATTGGTTGCGGTAAGTGAAGGAGTAAGATACAGTGATGGATCCTATGTATCTGACAGTGTATCTAGTGGAGATATAGATAATTTTGGTCATAAATATATTGCAGGATCGGCTCGTGTACTGGAACAGATGGTACGCAAGGAAATCGGCTGTAAAGTTAGATCGATTGGTTTGAATCTGATGCAGAGAGCTGCCGCACATATTGCAAGTGAAACTGATATCTATGAATCTTCACTATTGGGGCAAAAGGCGCTTTATCTTGCAATTCAAGGTGAGACTGGTAAAATGGTCGCAATACAAAGAATAAGCAATCATCCTTATCGGACAGATTATATTTCGGTTCCGGTTAGTGAGGTGGCAAATCGTGCAAAGACCGTTCCATTAAGTTGGATATCAGCTAGCGGTAATTACGTAACGCAGGATATGATGAATTATCTGAAACCATTAATTCAAGGTCAGGTTAACCTTGTTTATGATAATGGAGTTCCTAAGCATTTCAAAATATACTAATGCAACACAGATATTAAAACCAGAATAATGCCAAGTTTTTTAGATTTATTGCACTATAGGACAGGATGATGGTAGAATGGAGACTAGTATGAAGATTTTAGATGCAAAATTCGTAAAAGGTTTTATTAAGATGGCAGATGACGGTTTCGAACAGGGCTGGCATGAGAGAAATGGTGGAAATTTATCATATCGAATTAAGCCTGAGGAAGTCGAAGCAATTAAACCAAGATTAAATTGCCCGGGTGACTGGATTTCGATTGGCGCAAGTGTACCCGGTCTTGCAGGAGAATACTTTCTGGTAACCGGAGGGGGTAAATACTTCCGAAATATTATCGTAGATCCGGAGGTATGTATTGCGATTATTGAGTTGGATGATAAAGGCGAGAACTATCGTATCCGTTGGGGACTTGTAGAGGGAGGAAATCCGACAAGTGAGCTTCCCACTCATCTTATGAATCATGAAGTTAAGAAAAGAGTGTCAGGTGGCAGTCACAGAGTAATCTATCATGCCCATACGACGAATGTGATTGCTTTAACCTTTGTGCTTCCGCTGTCGGATGAAGTATTTACAAGAGAATTGTGGGAGATGGCAACGGAATGTCCTGTGGTTTTTCCGAATGGTGTTGGTGTAATCGGTTGGATGGTACCGGGAGGTAGGGAAATTGCTATAGAGACAAGTAGACTAATGGAGAAATATGATGTTGCAATCTGGGCACATCACGGAATGTTCTGTTCTGGTGAGGATTTTGACTTGACCTTTGGACTCATGCATACGGTGGAGAAATCTGCAGAAATTCTTATTAAAGTACTGTCCATGCAGCATGATAAACGTCAGACCATATCACCGGATAATTTCAGAAGCTTAGCGAAGAGCTTCCGTGTAAGCCTTCCGGAGCAGTTTTTATATGAAAAATAATAGTTACTATAAATAACAGAAGGCTGTCCGATATAATGAAATTCTTTCTGTTTTAATTAACAAGTTTATTACGGTAAGCGGTTTTTAATTTATATCTATAAATAAAAGTGTTAAGATGATGAGTGTATTCTAGTTTATACCTATTTTAAGGTTGCGAGTATATTTAAGTTGTATCTGTTTTGATTTTGCACTAAGAAATTAACTACAGATACCCTTAAAGAATGCTTGCAGCCTTTTTATTTTGATGGAATATCAGAAAAGCTTTACCATATAAAATTACTATGGTAAAATTGTATGGTAAAATGTAATAAATTGGATATCAACGCATGTGCAGGAATGAAGGGGATTTATGAAAAAATATTATATTAGCCTTAGTTTATTGATGGTTGTTATTTTATTGGTGTTCTGTAGCAATAAGGAAGCTTTATCACAGGCTAGTACCAAAAAAGCAAATATAAAATATACTATAGTAATTGATGCCGGACATCAAAAGCATCAGAATTTAGGAAAGGAACCGATAGGTCCCGGTGCCAATCAAAAGAAAGCGAAAGTGTCTTCTGGTACACACGAAGGTTTACCAAGGTACCTGAATACGAGGTTAATCTGAAGGTAGCACAGAAGCTGGAAGCAATATTGAAGAAACAAGGTTATCGTGTCATTATGATACGGGAAAAGAATGATGTTAATATCAGTAATTCTGAAAGAGCAAAAATAGCCAATAGAAATAATGCAGCAACTTTAATCCGGATCCATTGCAATGGGTCGAATAATTCATCCGTAAACGGTATTCTTACCATATGTCCTTCAAAAAGTAATCAATATTGTAAAAAAATTTATAAGAACAGCAGAAAACTCTCGGATAAGGTTCTTAAAAATATATGTCATACAACGGGAGCAAAAAATAACGGTATTATGGAAACCGACAGTATGAGTGGGATAAACTGGTCCAAGGTCCCAGTCACTATCGTTGAAATGGGATACATGACGAATAAAAAGGAAGATTATAAATTAACGAATTCAAAATATCAAGCTTTATTAGCCAAGGGAATAGCGCAAGGAGTCGCAGCATATCTGAATTAAGAATGAGAAAATTTATATATTGATATATTGATAAATAGACTTGGATTACATTATGAGGCTGTCGCAAAATAACCTTATATCATATATGTTTAAAATGCGACAGCCCCATTAAAATCTATAATGAAAAGGAAAAGCTAATTTTGAATAAACTTTTATTTCTCAGCCACTGCATTCCAAACCTCAGCCGTACCACCGGCTTGATGTATTTCTAAGTCCGGCGCCTTCGCAGACATAATACCCGTTTCATATCCGGTATTTACCAATTTATAATTGGAGTTCGGCTGCCATTCCGTAACAACACGTACTTCGACCGCATGTATTTCTTCACTTTTGCTGGGGAATACTGCCCATGTTGCTGCAGGTACTATATAC